>CAZOLL010000170.1:0-8468 GCA_964580365.1 uncultured Phycisphaeraceae bacterium | reverse complement strand
ACGTCGCCGGCTTGTTCTTGCCGAGCAGTTGGCGCAGCTTGCGGAACACGAACAACGGAGGGGCGAGGAACATCGAGTAGTAGGACAGCCGTTCGATCGAGAGCTTCCGGCCGACGAGCTTCTGCTTCAGCTCCGGCTTCCGGTACCGACGCAGGTGATGGAACGCGTCGTCGTGCGGGCTCCACAGCGACATGAACGCGGGCACGGTGCAGATGAGCGCGCCTCGCGGCGCGAGGATCCGCGAGACCTCCCCCATCGACGCGACGTCGTCCGGGAAGTGCTCGAACGCGTCGAGCGCCAGCACGAGGTCGAACGACCCGTCCTGGAACGGCATCTTCTGGGCGTCGCCGCGCACGATGCGGTCGATGCCGCGCTTCCTTGCGTACTCGATGGTCTCGGTCGAGATGTCGAGCCCGCGGATCGAGCCGAGGTCGGAGAGGAACCGGAAAGACATCGCAGTGGCGCACGCGACGTCGAGGATCCGCAGCGGCCGGCCCAGCTCGCGGCGCACCTGCTCCGCGAACCGGCGCACGAGCCGCCGGCGCGCCTGGAACCACCAGTGCGTCTCCTCGATGTCGTACTGGACGGCGAACTCGCTCGGGTCCATTCGTCTCTCTTCGGCGCCTGTGCCCGCTTCGATCCGACTCGATCGGCGAATCACGCCCAAAGACTCGAGCCAAAGACTCGAGCGGGATCCCGCGGATCGGCAGTCGGGCCGCGAAGGGTACCCCACTCCGAGCGCCGCGACCAACCCGCCGTCCGGACTTCGCGCGCGCCCCAAACGGTCGCGCGGCGCGGACGTGTAGGATCCTCCTTCCAACCCATGCTGCCGCCGCGCCCCGCTCGATGTACCCGCTTCGCCGTCCTCGCCCTCCTCGCGGGCGCCGCCGGCTTCGCGGGTTCGTGCTCGCGGAACGACGCGACGCGCGCGAAGCACATCCTCTTCATCACCGTCGACACCCTCCGCGCCGACCGTCTCGGGTGCTACGGCGGGCCGAATGCGTGCAGCCCGGTCATCGACCGCCTCGCGAAGGACGGGACGCTGTTCGTCGACGCCTACTCGGCGCGCTCCGAGACCTTCCCGTCGATGACGACGTTCTTCACCTCGAAGTACCCGAGCGAGCACGGCGTCATCGACAACAAGAACGATCTCGGCGGCGACGAAGTGCTGCTCGCCGAGCGCCTCGCGGAAGCCGGCTTCCATCGCCGCGCGTTCAACGCCTCGGGCGTGCTCGCGCCGCGGCCGGGCGGCATCGACCAGGGTTACGAGCAGGGCGCGTACACCGCGGTGTTGGACGAGCGCGAGCTGACCGAGCGCGCGAAGCGCTACCTGCGCGAGCGTTTCGGTCAGGACGGCCGCCGCGAGTTCCTGTGGCTGCACTACATGAACCCGCACAAGCCGTACGACCCCCCGCCGCCGTTCGCGCGCATGTTCGACCTCGACTACGGCGGCGCGCTCGACGGCTCCACCGAGACGCTCGACCGCCTCTACATCGACAAGCCGGAGCTCTCGAAGGACGATCTGGGCCACCTGCTCGCGCTGTATGACGGGCAGGTCGCGTTCGTCGACACGCTGATCGGCGAGGTGCTCGACGCGCTCGACCACTCGGGCAAGGCGCCCGACACGCTCGTCGTGTTCTCGTCGGACCACGGCGAGGATCTCTTCTCCCACAACATGTACCCGTACCACTCGATCAGCCCGTACCGCTCGAGCACGCGCATCCCGCTGATCTTCAAGCAGACCGGCGTCGTCCCGGCCGGCGTTCGCGACGAGAAGAACCTGGTCGAGTCGGTCGACTTCGTGCCGACGGTCCTCGCCTGGCTCGGAGTCGCCGTCGACGACGTGCGCGGCAAGGACAGCACGCCGCGCGGCCTGGACCTCGGGCCGACGATCCTCGAGAAGGCGCCGCTCAAGCGCAGCTTCGCGTACGCGCAGGTCGACGAGGACGTCTTCGCGGTGCGCAACCTCGAGTGGTCGCTCGTCTCGAACCCGCGCGAGGTCATGCCGAAGTCGCCGCCGGACGCGGGCAAGTACCCGATCCCGAAGCTCGCGCTCTACCACGTCTCGGTCGACCCGGACGAACAGGTGAACGTCCTCGAACAGCAGGACGACGTCGCGAAGAACCTCTCGAGGTCGCTGAAGGGCTGGCTCACGCACCTGCGGCGCGTCGGCACGACGAAGTCGACCGACCCCGCGTTCCTCGAGCAGTTGAGGCAGAACGGTTACATCGGACCCGACGACGCAGACGATCCAGGTCCCGCCTCGAAGCCGTCGAAATGAGCCCCGTGCCGAGCCAAGGACGCGAGCCGTATCCTGTGACCGCGATGCGATCCCTCCCACGCCTCCTCCTCGCCGCCCTGCTGGCCGCGACGCTCGCGAGCTGCTCGAAGAACGCCCCGGACGCTGAGCACCTGATCTTCATCACCGTCGACACGTTGCGCGTCGACCGGCTCGGCTGCTACGGCGGCAAGAACCCCTGCAGCCCCGCGATCGACCGCCTCGCGGCCGAGGGGACGAAGTTCGACGCGGCCTACGTGCCGCGAGCAGTCACCCTCTCGTCGATGGCGACGTTCTTCACGTCGAAGTACCCCACCGAGACCGCGGTCATCAACAACATGCAGAAGGTGCGGCCCGACGAGCTCCTCCTCGCGGAGCGTTTGAAGGACGCGAAGTTCGGCAACCGGTGCTGGAACGCGTCCGCAGTGCTGAAGCCCGCGTCGTCGGGCATCGACCAGGGCTTCGACCCGCAGTTCTACGCCTACGAAGCGAACGAACGCTCCATGTCGCAGTCGGTCGTGAAGTACGTGAAGGACAAGTTCGGCCGGCAGAAGAAGCGCGAGTTCCTGTGGGTGCACTTCATGAACCCGCACCGGCCGTACGACCCGCCGCCGCCGTACGACCGCAAGTTCGACACCGGCTACCGCGGCGACATCGACGGCTCGACGCCGACGCTCGACCGCATCTACATCGAGAAGCCGCAGCTCCCGCCCGGCGAGATCGACCACATCCTCGCGCTGTATGACGGCCAGGTCGCCTTCGTCGACCAGTGCATCGCCGACATCATGAAAGCGCTCGACGCGAGCGGTCAGTCCGACTCGACGCTCGTCGTGTTCGCCGCCGATCACGGCGAGGAGCTGTTCACGCACAACCTCTACCCGTACCACGCGAACTCCGCCTACCGCAGCGGCACGCGCATCCCGCTGATCTTCCGCCAGCCGGGCAAGGTGCGCGCCGGCGCGGTGATCACGGACCTCGCGGAGTCGGTCGACTTCGTGCCGACGGTGCTCGCGTGGTTGAATGTCGATCCGAACGCGACGAAGGACGTCGACTCGATCCCCCGCGGCCTCGACCTCGGCGCGACGCTCAAGGACGGCGCGCCGATCAAACGCACCTTCGCGTTCGCGCAGATCGACGAAGATGTCTTCGCCGTGCGCACCACCGAGTGGTCGCTGATCTCCAACCCCGACGAAATCTGCCCCGACGGCCCGCCGTCCGAGGGCGAGTACCTCCTGCCGAAGCTCGGGCTGTACCGCATCCCCGACGATCCGGACGAGCAGAACAACTTGCTCGAGCAGCACCACGACGTCGCGGACAACCTCTTGCGCGCGATCGACGGCTGGCGCGCCGGGCTGAAGCGGGGCCGCGCCGAGAAGAACCCGAACATGCAGTGGGCCCGCGAGATGGTGCAGCAGGGGTACCTCTCGGGAACCGGCGACTCGGGCACGAAGACTTCGTCGAGCGGGTCCGGCACGATCGCCCCGCCCGCGTCGTCGCCGGCGAAGAAGCGGAAGAACCGTCCGACGAGCGAGGAACGCCAGGCCGACGAAGGCGGCGGCTGACGATGCCGCGTCGTGTGGTGCTCGCCGCGGGCGTCCTGGTGCTCCTGGCGCTCGCGCTCTCGTTCACGCCGCACTCGGTGTTCCGCGCGGCGGCCGGCATCCTCGCGTTCACGTTCGCGCCCGGCGTTGCCGTGCTCGCGTGGGTGTTCGCGACGCGGCCGTCGACGGCGAAGACGGACCACGTCCTCGTCACCGCTCTCGTGCTCGCGATCGCACCGCTCGTCTCGGCGGCGGTGATGACGATCCTCTTCTTCCTCGGACTGCCGCTCGCGATCGCGGCGCGTGCGTTCGCCGTCCTGCTGGCGGCGGCGCTCGGGTGGGCGTGGCTTCGCGGAAAGAACGCTCTGGCGTCCGGTGCGAACGACACGTCCACCGGCGAAGACCTCGTCGGAGCGCCGCGCTCGACGACCGCCGCGCTGGTCGCCGTCCTGCTCGTGCTCGTCACGCTGTGGCCGTTGTTCACGAGCGCGCGCGTGCGGACCTCGATTCACGGCCTCCTGCACACGTCGTTGCTCTACACCGTCGTCGAGCGCGGCGTGCCGCCGGAGAACCCGTTCTTCGCCGACAAGCCGGTCCGCTACTACTGGAGCTGGCACGCCGGCACGGCCGCGACCTGCGCCGTCGCGGACGTCACGCCGGTCACCGCGTTCTCGCTCGCGAACGTGGCGGCGCTCCTGTCCTTCCTGCTCCTGCTCGGCGCGCTCGCGTTCGAGCTCGCTCCCGTCCCCGGCTCCGCGCCGCTCGGCGTGTTGCTCGGTTACTTCGGGCTCAATCCGATCGGAGCGCTCGCGTTCCTCTCGTCGCACCACAAGGGCTGCTTCGAGGACGTCGCGCACGGAGCCGACCCCCTGCAGGTGACGCAGTACCTCCGGCTGCCCATCGGCGAAGGCGACAACCGCATCAGCGCGACGCTCACGAAGTTCCTGAACGTGTCGTCGTTCCCCGCCGCGTTCGCGCTGACGGTCGGCATCTGGTGGCTCGTGCCGCGGATCGCCGCGCGGTCGAGCGTCGCCGGCTTCGTCCTCGGCATGGTGGTCATGGGCGGAGCGATCGCGTTGTCTCCCATCACCGGCCTCGCGGCAGGAGGTGCGCTCGGCGCCGCCGCGGCGCTCTGCGCACTCTTGTCCTGGCGGAAGCCGGACGAACGCCGCGGCGCGATCCGCGTGGCCGCGATGCTGCTCGCGTCGCTCGTCATCGCGATCCCGTTCGCGCTGCTCGGCGGCGGCGACTCGGAAGGCAACGTGACCGCGGCCCCGTCACGGACGAAGGCGGTCCAGTCGCTCGAGACGCTCGGCCCGATGCTTCTCGTCGGCCTGCCGTTGCTTTGGGCACGACTGAAGCGCGGCGCGCTCGGCGCGCGGTTGCTGGTGCTGTCGATCCCCGTCCTTCTGGTCTCCGGGTGGGCGGTCGGCTTCGCGGTGAATAGCGAATACAAGCTCGTGCGAATCGCAGCGCCGCTGCTCGGAGTCTTCGCGGCCGGCAGCCTCGCGCTCGGCTGTCGCCCGCAGAGCAGGTGGCGCGGAGCGCGTATCGCGCTGGCCGCGCTGGTCGTCGCCGCGTGCATCCCGACCAATGCGATCGCCTGGTGGGCCTACGTGCGCCACTCGGAGGTCGTGCTGCACAGCCACGGCAACGGCATGGACGAAGTCCTCGACGCGGATCAGCCGCTCGGCGAGATGTACGCGTGGATCCGCGCGAACACTCCCGAAGACGCGATCGTGATCGTCGACCCGTCGCGACCGGTGCGGAACTTCGCCGGTCCGGAGCACGGCGACGAGGTGCCCGCGCTCGCGCATCGTCCGGTGTTCACCGACAAGCTGTCCTACATGAACGACTACGAGGAGTCCGCGGGTGTACGCCTGCAGTTGGTGCAGCGGCTGTTCGCCGGAGATGCGATGCAGGCCCAGGACCGCGCGCAGCTGCAGCGGCTGAGCCGCCCGACGTACGTGCTGATCCACCCGCGCGC
This sequence comes from uncultured Phycisphaeraceae bacterium, assembly GCA_964580365.1. GTDB lineage: Bacteria > Planctomycetota > B15-G4 > B15-G4 > JADJEK01 > CAZBOK01. The sequence continues at coordinate 2,662 of CAZOLL010000170.1, read as the reverse complement.
GGCCACGGAGTTTTCGCGCATCGTGACGTCGATGGAGCGCGCGAAGCTGTTCGAGTTCGTGCACAAGGCGGGCGGCGCGATGCTGTTCAAGGTGAAGTGACGTCCATGCCCCTCGGATTCACGCCGCGCTCGATCGCCGCCCTCGGCGCGCTGTTCGCCGTGCTCACCTCGTTCGCATGCAGCCGGCACGAGCCCGCACGCTGCGACGGCATGTCGGTGATCGTGATCACCATCGACACGCTGCGCGCCGACCGGATGAGCGCCTACGGCTACTCGCGGCCGACCACGCCGAACCTCGACCGGTTCGCGAAGGGCGCCGTGCGCTTCGATCGAGCGATCACGCCGATGCCGCGCACGACGCAGGCACTCGCGTCGCTGCTCACCGGCAAGACGCCCGCGCAGCACGGCGTGTTGTCGCTCGAACGCGTCCTGAAGAAGTCCGAGACGTCGTTCGTCGAGCGCTTCCGTGACGGAGGGTTCACGACCGCCGCGCGACTCGTCCTGCCGTTCTTCACCGCGAAGACCGGCGATCAAGGGCTCGGCCAGGGATTCGGGGAGGAGTGCCGCGTGTTCGGCGAGGGCCGCGAGCTGAGCGCCGGCGAGCTCACGGACCGCGCGCTGCGCTGGCTTTCGACGGCGAGGGACGGCCGCTTCCTCCTCTGGCTGCACTACCGCGACCCCCACGCTCCGTACCGCCCGCCGGCTCCGTTCACGGAGAAGTTCGATCCCGGGTACCGCGGGCCCTACGAGAGCGGCTTCCACTACTTCCCGACCGACGGCGACGGCCGCATCGAAGGCGGCGAGATCACGCAGAAGATGGTCGAGGAGAAGGGCGCCCACAAGTTCGGCCGCGTGAGCTACGGCGACGAGAAGACGATCGAGCACATCAAGGCTCTCTACGACGGGGAGATCGCCTACACCGACCAGGAGATCGGCCGCCTGCTCGACGCGTTGCCGTCCCTCGGACTCGACCAGAAGACCGTGGTCGTGCTGACCGCCGATCACGGCGAGAGCCTCGGCGAGCATCAGTTCTGGTTCGACCACGGCGAGTTCCTCTACGAGACCTGCATCCACATCCCGCTGATCGTGCGCGTCCCGGGCGCGCCGCCGTCCGTCGTCCCCGCGCAGGTCGGCCTCATCGACGTCGGACCGACTCTGCTCGACCTGTTCGGACTCGACGCGCTCGAGGGAGTCCCGGGCCGTTCGTTCGCCGCGGCGTTCAACGGCGGCGCGGTGACGGGCCGCGAGCTAGTGGTCGAGTCGGGCGAGCCGCTGATGGCGGACGAGAACCCACGCTTCGCGGGAAGGCCGCGAAAGACCTCGGGAGGCGCGCCGCCGCAGATCGACCCGGGGCAGCGCGCGTTGATGGCGCAGAACGGCTACGTGGCCGGCTCGGGCGACGAGCCGGGCGACCGCCTGCTCGGCCTTGTGACCGACGCGCGCTTCAAGACGATCCTCGACCCGGTCGCGCCGCCGGAGCGCCAACTGCAGGCGTTCCGCCTCGACGACGACCCGGGCGAGCTGCGCGACGTGTCGTCCGCTCCCGAGAGCAAGGTCGAGGTCGAGCGCGCGAAGAGCGTGCTCGACCGGCTGCGCCGCAAGTGAACCACGTTCCCGACGGGGAGGCGCCCGCGACGTGCGAAGTCCGCTCGTCGACTGCGGCCCGGTGTGGGGTGGGAAGACCGGAGGTCTGATCTCGCGCCTCGTGCGGGCGCGGCTGCAACGCGTCGAGGTCGTGGCGTTCAACCCGGCGGCGAACACGCGTCACGCGTCGCACGAGATCGTCGCGCACTCCGGCGCGCGCTTCCCGGCGACGCCGGTCGAACGCGGCGCGGAGATCCTGAAGCACGCGGAGCGCGCCGATGTGGTCGGCATCGACGAGATCTACATGATCCCGGAGATCGCCGCCGCCGTGCGCACGCTCGAGCAGTTCGGCAAGCAGATCGAGATCGCGACGCTCGGGATGGATTCCGACGGCCGCGTGCGGGTCGGCGCGGGCGACTCCTACGAGCCGCGTTGCCACGACTGCTGGAGCGCCGGCCAGGCCGAGAGGCGGGGCGCGCCGGGGCAGCGCCAATGGTCCCGCACGTCGCCCGCGAACGACTGATTCCCGCTCACGCGGCGTCGCGGTCGACGAAGCGCCGGAACCACGACTCGAGCACGAGCAGGAGCCAGAGGTAGCGCGACCAGTCCTCGCGTCCGGACGCGTGGCGCTCGAGCAGTTGCTTCGCGGCCCCGTCCTTCAAGACGCGACGGCGCGCGAACCGCTCCGAGAGCAAGAGATCCGACGCCGTGGCCGCGAGCGGGCCGCGCAGCCATGCGGCGAGCGGCGGAAAGAACCCCCGCTTCTTCGCGCGCGCGACCTCCTTCGGCAGTCGCAGCTCCGCGACGTCGCGCAGCACCGCCTTGGTGCGCCCGCCGGAAACGAGCCGCGCCGAGTCGATGCCGAGCGCGAACTCCACGATCCGGCGGTCGAGGAACGGCGCGCGAACTTCGAGCGCGCGCGCCATCGTCGCGATGTCGACCTTCACGAGGATGTCGTCGGGCAGGGTGTCTTCGAGATCGATGCGGCGCAGCGCGTCGACGACGTCGCCCGTCTGCATCTTTGGCGGCGGCGGGTCCCCGCCGTCCTGCGCAGCCTCGCGGAACTCCGGGTGCAGGA
>CAZOLL010000169.1:0-8509 GCA_964580365.1 uncultured Phycisphaeraceae bacterium | reverse complement strand
TCGCCGCGTCGACGCCGCGATCGCGGCCGACCTCGCCGCGGCAGACCGCTTCGAGGCGTGCGCGAAGAAGGACTCGGCGTTCGCGGAATCTTCGCTCGGCTACGCGCAGGAGGCGTTGTTCGCGGCAGCCGCGCTCACGCGCACGAAAGGCGACGCCGCGGCGGCCGACGCGCTCGAGAGCCGGGCGAAGGGCCTCGCGCCCTGACGGCGCGGGCGGCACGGGCGGCCCGGTCGGCACCCTTCACGGCACGAACGTCAAGCTCACCGCGCCGCTCGCGGCCTTCACCGCGTTCGTCACCGGGTGCACGCCGATCCACGCGTGGTTCAGCGTGAGCCCGACGAGCACCGCCGGGAGCGCCGGCGGAAGCGCGAGCGAAGACGACGCGAAGCCGTCGGCCGCGAACGTGCCGAGCGTCGTGACGAAAGGCGGCGAGTTCGCCTGGTTCGCGGTGATGGAGAAGTATGCGTCGGGGTTGAGCGGCACCGGGACCCCGCCGGCGACGAAGCCGGGCGCGGTGCCGCTGGCGCTGCCGAGCAGCAGGTAGATCGCGTTCGCCGGCAGCGGCGCCGACGAGTGCAGCGTGAACTTCGCGGTCGCGCCCGCGGCCACCGACGCGCGCGCGGTGTCGGTCGCGAGGCTCGGGCACGCGCTCGCCGACGGGAACGCGTCGAAGCGTTGCAGGTTGCTGGCGCCGCCGGCGCCGTTGTCCTGGATCACGAACAACTCGCAGCCCTTCACCGCGATGCCCTCCGGCTTCGCGGTCACCATCGCCCACTCGGTGACGAACGTCCCCGTGGACGTGAGCTGACCGATGCGCACCGACGGCGTGAACCAGATGCACCACAGGTTGCCGGTGTCGCGGTCGAACGACAGCTCGCGGATGTCGATGCGGCCCGCGACCGGCTGAGAGCTGCCGAGGAACGTGACCGTCGTCGATGTCGCGCTCGTCTTGATCGGGAGCCGGAACTTGTAGATCTTCCCGTCGGCCTGCTCGCCCGCGAAGAACAGCCCGCCCTCGGGGTCGAGCGGGTCGGGGACGAACGTGAGGCCTTCGAGGCCTTCGTTCGACGGCCCGGTCATCCACGGCGTGAGGTCGAAGACGCGCGTCGTGGCGCCCGTCGAGATGCGCACTTCCTTGATGGAGTCGGGGTTCTCGACGCCGACGTAGACGAAGTCGGTCGTCGGATCGGCGAGCGTGATCGCTTCGAGGTCGCCGGCGGACGATGCGGTGGTCGACATCGCGCCCGACGCTTCCATCCGCGTGATCCGTCCGTCGTCCGACACCGCGAACAGCTTGCGCAGCACCGGGTGCCAGAGCAGGCCGCTGCCCTCGTAGCTGACCGGCAGCGCCGGCGTGAGATCGGTGCCGGGCGTCCTGCCGGGGAACGGCGGGAGCTGGGCGAGAGCGCGCGCGGGAATCGCGAGCGCGAGGAGCGGGACGACGAGGAGGAGCGAGGTGCGCGGCATGGCGCTCGAATCTGATCGAGAGCCGATGCCGCGTCAATCCCTCACGAGGCGCGGACGCGCGTCAGCCGTTCGACTTCGGCGCTTCCGGCGCGGCCGGCACGGCCGGCACGGCGGCGGGCTTGTCGTCGGTGGTGATCGCGCCGTTCGCGTCGAGCGTGAGCTTCGTCGACTCGCCCTTCGCGTCCTTCACCTTCAGCTCGTAGGTCACTTTCGATTCGTCGCCATTGCGAACGACACGCTCGACCTTGTTGACCTTGCTCTTGCCGTACGCGCTCTTCTCGAACGCCGCGCGCACGCCGTCGGGCAGGCTCTTGAACTCCATCTTCTCCTCTTCCTTGAGGAGCGTGCCGTCCGCGGCGAGCTTGACGTCGAGGTCGCGCTTCTTCTTGCCGTCCCCGATGGAAACGTCGGCCTCGTATTCCGCGACGCCCTTGTCATCGACGTCCTTCGTCCAGCCGGTGACGACGCCCTTCGGATACTTGTCGGTGATCGTCTTCGCGACCGCGGCCGGGACGTCCTTCGCGTCGACCTTGCCGTCATCCTTCTTGCAGGCAGCGAACGCGAACGAGATCCCGCAGACGAGAACACCGAGAGGGAGCAGACGCATTGGTTTCCTCCGAGCCATTCTTGAGCGGGCAAGTTGAGCAGATCCCATGAGGCTTTCGTGAGTGCGGAACTGGAATCCCGTGAGTTCCATTGGCGCAGCCCGGCGGTCCGTCGCGACGATCCGATACCCTCTCCGCAATGCGGATCCTCGTAATCGAAGACGAACCGGAGTTCGCGCGCACTCTCGCCAAGGCGATCGAGGAATCGGGCATGGCGGCGGAAGTCGCGCACGACGGCGAGACCGGTCTCGACCTCGCGCTCAGCTTCCCGTGGGACGCGATCGTGCTCGACCTGCTCTTGCCGCGGCGACACGGGCTGTCGGTCCTGAAGGAGCTGCGCGCGCACGACGTGAAGACGCCGGTCCTGATCATTTCCGCGCTCGACCAGGACGAAGAGGTCATCGACGGGCTCGACCGAGGCGCGGACGACTACCTGCCGAAGACGTTCACGCTCGGGCAGTTCCTCGCGCGACTGCGCGCGCTGGTGCGGCGCGGCGGCGGACTGCGCGCGCCGGCCGCGCTCCTGACCGTGGGCGACCTCGAGATCGACCTCGCGGCGCACGTCGCGCGGAGGAAAGGCAAGACGCTCGACCTCACGCCGCGCGAGTGGGCCCTGCTCGTCCTGTTCGCCAACCGCCGCGGCGTCGCGCTGTCGCGCACCGAGATCGGCGAGCACGTCGTCGACCGCGAGTTCGAGACCACGTCCAACCTCATCGACGTCTCGGTGCACGGCCTGCGCGCGAAGCTCGGGCAACCCGCGCTCATCCACACCGTCCGCGGCGTCGGCTACCGCTTCGAGGCGCCGGAGACCGCGTGAACGCGATGCGCACGCTGAAGACCCGCATCGTCGTCTCGACGGCGGCGGTGCTGCTCGCGTCGCTCGTCGTCGCGGCGGTCGTCGTGGACCATCACGTGCGACGCATCTCGATCCGCGCGCTCGACGACCAGCTCGAGGCGGAAGCCGAGGTGCTGGCGTCGCTGCTCCACCTCGACGGCTCGCAGGTCATGCTCGACTCGAACGAGGAGGTGCTGCGCACGTTCGGCGCGAAGCGCGACGACGCGTTCTTCCAGATCGTCACGCCGAGCGGCGTCGTCGAGCGCTCGCAGTCGCTCGCCGGCGTCGATCTGCCGCGCCCCGACGCGGGCGACCTCGGGCCGCTGAAGGACCCGAAGAAGCGGCGCGTCGACCACGACACGGTCGACGAAGGGCCGCGCGGCGAACCGGTGCGCCTCGTGAACGTGGTGATCGCCGCCGACGTGGTCGACGGCAGCGACCGCCTCGATCGCTTGGCGGCGCGACGTCCCATCGGCATCCAGGTGGCGCGCACGTTCGAGACGCCGGACAAGGCGCGCGAGGAGGTGCTCGAGGCGTTCGGCATCGCGACCCCGCTCGCGCTCCTGCTCGGCGTCCTCGGCGCGTTCCTCGTCGCGTGGCGCTCGCTGCGACCGGTTGCGCGCATGAGCCGCGAGGCCGAGTCGATCGGCCGCGGTGCGCCGGCGCGGCTCGAGATCGAGCGGATCGAGGGCGAGTTGCGCGTGCTGGGCACCACGCTGAACGCCGCATTCGACCGCCTCGCCGAGCGCGTCGCGCGCGAACGACGTTTCTCGGCCGACGTCGCGCACGAGCTGCGCACCCCGCTCGCGGTCCTGAAGTCGCGCATCGAGCTGGCACTGCAGCGCGAACGCACGCCCGACGAATACCGCGCCGCGCTCGCGACGTCGCTCGACTCGTGCGGTCGCATCGAGCGCATCGCGAACGACCTGCTCCTGCTCGCGAAGGCGGAGGCGGGCGCGCCGCTCTCCGAGCAGGTCGACCTCCGCGTCGCCGTCGCGCGCGCGCTCGAGTCGGTGCGCGGCGCGGAGACGACGCCGAAGCTGCCGATCGCGCTCGCGCTTCCCGACGCCGAGGTCCTGGTGACGGGCAACGAGGCGCTGCTCGAGCGCATGGCCGCGAACCTGATGGAGAACGCGCTGCGCCACGGCGGCGCGGACATCGAGGTGAGCGTCGCGTCCGAGGCGGGCGTGCCGACCTTGCGCGTGCGCGACCGCGGCGCCGGTTTCCCGGAAGAGCTGTTGCCGCGCGCGTTCGACCGGTTCACGCGCGGCGACGCGTCGCGCAGCCGCGACACCGGCGGCACCGGCCTCGGGCTCGCGATCGTGCAGGCGATCGCGCGCGCGCATCGCGGCGAAGCGGTCGTCATGAACCGCGACGGCGGCGGCGCGGAAATCGTCGTCACGCTGGGACGCGCGCAATCGTGAGAGCTCTCGCCGTCCTGCTCCTCGCGCTCTCCGCCTGCGACGCCGGCCCGCAGGACTCGCCGGCGCCGGATCCGGACGTCGCGGCGCGCGCAGAGCTCGCCGCGGTCGAGAGCGCGAACGACCCGGCGCGCCTGCTCGAGGCGGCGCGCAGACTCTCCGATCGGCTCGTCGAGCGGGGGCGCGCGAAAGACGCGGCCGACGTGCTCGACGGCGCGCTCGGACGGCTGGCCGGTACTGCGCAGGAACCGTCCGCCTGCTTCGCGCTGTGCCGAGCCGCGCGCGGGATCCCCGACGACGCACGGGCGCTGTCCGCCGCGCGTCGCGGCATCGAGTCGAGCGACCCGTTGCTCGACGCGGAACTCGCCGCGCACGTCGCCTGCCGCGCGGAAGAGGTCGCGCTGCTCGATCGCGCGGGCGACGTCGAGGGCGCGACCGCCGCGCTCGCGCGGCTCGACGAGGTCGAGCAAGCGGCGAAGGACGCGAACCGCCTGCGCGGAAACGTGTGGCTCACCGTCCGTCTCGCGCGGATCGATCACCGCCTCGCCGCGGGCGACATGGACGGCGCGATCGACGTCGCGACGCGATCGCTCGCCGAGCCGATGCGCATGCAGGAGCTGGGCGCCGCGTCGCTCGAGCTGATCTGGCGCCGCGCGATCGCCCTCGAGCGCCGCTCGCGCACCCACAGCGACGCCGTATCCGACGCGCTGCGCGACGTCGAGCTCGCCGCCGGCTCGAGCTACCTGCCGAAGAACGCGCGCCTGCTGATCTTCCTCGCCGGCGCGCGCCTGTGCCTGAAGGACGGCAACCGCGAAAAGGCGCGCGAGTGGTCGAAGAAGGCGCGCGCGGAGATGGACGCGATGAAGAAGGAGGGGCGCCCGGTGGATGAGGAGGACGCGCGGGGGGTGGAGGAGGTGGAGCGAGAACTCGCGGAAAAGGCGTCCGACCGCGGCGGCGGTTGAGCGTCACGGATCCGACGCGCCCAGACTCACCCCTTCGCGATCACCTCTCCGAACTGCGTCTTCCCGTCCGGGCGCACCATCTCGATCACCAGTTCGTGCTTCGAGAAGCGCAGCCACGTGAAGCCGCCGCGCGTCGCGGCGTAGCGCGTGTCCTTCTCCCACGAGACCTTCTGCGGGTTGTCGCTGCCGGCGCCGCCGCCGGAGACGACGTAGTTCACGCCTTCTTTCGGCTCGAGCACCTGCAGCGAGTGGTCGTGGCCGCAGAGGTAGAGGTCGACGTGGTGTTTCGTGAGGAGCGGCTCGACGTTGTCGCGCATCCCGTCGTTGCCACCGCGGCCGTGCGAGTAGACCGGGTGGTGGCCGAACACGATCTTCCAGTTCGCGGTCGAGCGCGCGAGGTGCTCGTCGAGCCACTTCATCTGCGCGTCGACCGAGTCGTCGCCCTCGTCGATCGGCTCGGTGTCGATGCCGAAGAAGTCGAGGTTCGTGCCGTCGCGGAGGTGCTGCGAGAACTCGTAGTAACGCGCCGGCATGTGCCACCGCGGGTCCACCGAGGAACGCGCGACCTGCGCGTCGGCGACGCCCTCGTGGTCGTGGTTGCCGAGGCACGCCCAGATGGGGAGACCGAAGCGCCCGTAGGGCTCGACGATCATCTCGTCCCACTTCGGGTCGTCCGTGCTCGCGACGCCTTTGTCGTAGACGTTGTCGCCGAGCATCAGGAGGAAGTCGGCGCCGTCCGCGCGCACGCGGCCGCCGATCGCGTCGGCGACCTGCCACTGCCCCGTGCCGCCGGTGCCGCTGTCGCCGAACGCGATCACGCGAAGATAGGACGTGTCCGCAATTTCCGCGGGTCGCAGGAACGCGGGGATCGAGTGCTCGAGCGACGGATCGGTGTGCGCGAAGCCCGGTTCGGAGCGCGAGACGACGCGCCAGGCGATCGCTCCGCCGGCGAGGACGACGGCGGCGGCGGCGAGCGCGAACACCCGCTTCGAGACATGCATGGCGGAGGACCGTAGGCCGATCGCGTGAGTCCCCGATGAGGTGAGGCGGGCGACTCGTTCTCTCGCGCTCCGCGTTTCCCTATGGTCGCGCCTCGATGGAATTCGTGCTCTTCGGGCTCACGCTGGTCGGCGTCGCCGTCTTCCACAAGAAGACGCTCCAGGTGGCGCTGTGCGGTCTGACCGCGCTGCTCGCCTACCGGCTCCTCTTCACGGAATTCGACTTCGTCGCCCACCTCCACCACGAGTGGGAATCGCTGGTCAACCTCGCCGGCCTCCTGCTCGGGTTCGCGCTGCTCGCCACGTGGTTCTCGCAGTCGCGCGTGCCCGACGTGATCCCGCGCTACCTGAAGGCCGACTGGCGCGGGCCGTTCGTCCTCTTGCTCGCGATCGCCGTCCTGTCGTCGTTCCTCGACAACATCGCGGCGGCGCTGATCGGCGGGACGATCGCGGCGACGGTCTTCCACGGACGCGTCCACATCGGCTACCTCGCCGCGATCACGGCCGCGTCGAACGCGGGCGGCGCGGGGAGCGTCGTCGGCGACACGACGACGACGATGATGTGGATCCGAGGCGTGCCCCCGCTGGGCGTCGCGCACGCGGCGGTCGCCTCGCTCGCCGCGGTGCTCGTGTTCGGCGTCATCGCGTCACGCCAGCAGCACGCGCACCAGTGCGTGACCGCGCCCGAGCATCCCGACGTGAAGATCGACTGGGCGTGCGTGTTCGTCACCACGCTGATCCTCGTCGGCGCCATCGTCGCCAACTGGATGATCGGGTTCCCCGCGGCGGGCGTCTGGGCCGCGATCGTCCTCGCGTGGCCGATCCGCAGGCCCGCGATCCACGAGCTGCCGGGCGCCGCGAAAGGCGCGTGCTTCCTCCTGTCGCTCGTGCTCTGCGCGTCGTTGATGCCGGTCGAGAAGCTTCCGCCGGCGTCATGGCACATGGCGCTCGGGCTCGGCTTCCTGTCGGCGGTGTTCGACAACATCCCGCTCACCGCGCTGTGCTTGAAGCAGGGCGGGTATGACTGGGGAGTGCTCGCGTACGCGGTCGGCTTCGGCGGCTCGATGATCTGGTTCGGGTCCTCGGCCGGGGTCGCGCTCTCCAACATGTATCCCGAAGCGAAGTCCGTCGCGCAGTGGGTGCGGAACGGGTGGCACGTCGCGCTCGCGTACGTCATCGGTTTCTTCGTGATGCTGTGGACGATCGGATGGGATCCCGCGGAGCTGCCCCCGAAGTGAACGTCCCGAGCTTCGTCGTTCCCGATCTCGAGAAGATCGGCACCCAAGTCGCGCCCGATCGGCTCGAACTCTGCGCGCGCTTCCTCGACCTCCTGCTCGACGAGAACACGCGGCAGAACCTCACCGGCATCACCGAGCCGGACGAGATGTGGCGGCGCCACGTCATCGACGCGTTCACGCTCCTGCCGCACCTGAAGGACGTGGCCGCGGGCAAGCGCGTCGTCGACGTCGGATCGGGCGGCGGCGTGCCGGGCATCCCGCTGGCGATCGCGCGGCCGGACCTGCGCGTGACGCTGGTCGAGGCGACGTTGAAGAAGGCGCGCTTCCTCGAGTCGGCGCTCGTCGCGCTCGCGCTCGACAACGTCGTGGTGCGCGCGGAGCGCGCCGAGACCGTCGGCCGCGAGCGCGAACATCGCCAGGCGTACGACGTGGCGATCTGCCGCGCGCTCGGGCCGATGCGTGAGCTGCTCGAGTACACGCTGCCGCTCGTGAAGGCGGGCGGGTTCCTCCTCGCGATGAAGGGCCGCGACGTCGCGGGCGAGCTGGCCGAATCGAAGACGGCGAGCAAACGCCTCGGCGGCCACGCGTTCACATCGATGCCGGCGTACCCGCCGTCGTTCGAGGTCGCCACGACGATCGTCCGCGTCGACAAGGCGCATCCGACGCCGGCGGCCTACCCGCGCCGCCCCGGGATCCCCCGCAAGGAACCGCTGTAGAACCCCGCGGACGAGCCGGAGCGCGTTGCCGCTCCCGCGCCGCGCCAGTACACTCCCGCGACTTCGCCCGGAGCCCGTTCCATGTTCTTTCGCCGCACGCTCGCGTTCCTCGCGCTCGCCGCTCTCTCCGCCTGCAGTCCGATCGAGTACGCGGACGAGTCGCCGGTCCTCACGCCGCCCGACAAGAAGATGATGGGCCTCGAGGTGCCCAACAGCCCGGCGATCCGCGAGCCCTACACCACGACGCTCGAGGTGACGGACCAGAA
>CAZOLL010000168.1:0-8552 GCA_964580365.1 uncultured Phycisphaeraceae bacterium | reverse complement strand
TCGCGGAGTGCAAGGTCTGCTCGTCCGCATCGCGCGCCACTTGAATTCGGCACTGAACCGGCGAGGCCGCGTCTTCGCCGATCGCTTCCATTCCCGCGTCCTCACCTCGACGCTCGACGTGAAGAACACGCTGCTGTACGTGCTGAGCAACGCGCGCCGCCACGGCATCCCGTTCCCCGGCCGCGTCGACCCGTACTCCTCCGCCGCGTGGTTCACCGGCTGGCACGAACTCGCGCCGAGCCCTCGCCCCGCGCCGACCGCTTCACCGCGCTCCTGGCAGCTCCGCACGGGCTGGCACCTCCATGGCCGCCTCAGCTCGGACGCGATCCCTCGCGCCGAGTCCCGCTGAACGGGCCCGGGCCCGCGCCCGAATCTCGGACCCCGTGACTCGCGCCCGGGGCCGGGCCGCGAGGGCCCGATTCGCGTGTCACGTCCTCCGCCGACATCAACCTGATCTGCAACCAACCAACACTTCCCGCCCCGGAGTCCCCAATGTCCTTCCCCAAGAACTGGTCCCTCGTCGCCCTCTTCGCCGTGATCCTCGGCGCCTTCGCCGTCAGCTCCGTCCGCGCGCAGGTCGCCACGATCGACGCGCCCGGCAAGATCCGCGAGCCGGTCAACCTCCTCATCACGCTGCCGAACAACCAGCAGACGACGATGTTCACGGTGCCGGCGAACCGCCGGTTCATCCTCACGGACATCATCATCAGCAACCGCAACGCGACGGCGGCGCGCGCGCAGTTCATCCCGAAGCAGCTCCTCGTCACGGTGCCGGGCGGGTCGACGTTCGAGCACGGGTTCAACACCGGGTTGAACTTCGGGCCGGGCGACACGCTCGACGGCACCAACCTGGACGGCACGCAGGACCTCGAGGTCTTCTTCACCGGCTACCTGCTGAAGGCCTGACGTCCAAGAGTCCGGAACGCCGGCGCGACGCCGCGCGGACGCGATCGCCTCGGCGGTCGCTCCGCGCGGCGTCGCCTCGTTCCTCGGCGGGGCGCCGGATGGCATGATCCCGCGGCGATGACCGAGTTCGACCCTCTCTCGTCCGAGATGCTCGCGCGCATCGACGCGCGCGGCGATTCGTCGAAGCGGTACGTCAAGGAAGACGAAGTCGCCCGCGGCGGGATGGGGGCCGTGCTGCGGGTGCACGACCAGGACCTCGATCGCACGCTCGCGATGAAGGTGATCCTCGAGCACTCCGAGCGCTCGGCCTCGACGCCGTCGCTCGAGCGCGCGGCCCTCGCGCGCTTCCTCGACGAGGCGCGCATCACCGCGCAGCTCGACCACCCGGGCATCGTCCCGGTGCACGACGTCGGCAAGGACGAGAACGGCGCGATCTTCTTCACGATGAAGCTCGTCGAGGGCGAGGACCTCCGCGCGATTTTCGCGAAGGTGCAAGACGGCGAGGGCGGCTGGAACCGCACACGCGCGCTCGGCGTCCTCCTGCGCGTCTGCGAAGCGATGCAGTTCGCGCACGACCGCGGCGTGATCCACCGCGACCTGAAGCCGTCGAACGTGATGGTCGGTCGCTACGGCGAGACCTACGTCATGGATTGGGGCGTCGCGCGCGTCATCGGCCCGCCGGCCGGCGCGGGCCGCGCGAGCGCCGCACCGGCTGCCGCCCAGCCGGGCGAGCCCGCCTCCGCGACGCGCAGCGGAACGCGCTCGAGCGCGACGGCGCAGGTCACGCTCGAAGGCGACGTCGTCGGCACGCCCGCGTTCATGGCGCCGGAGCAGGCGGAAGGACGCTTGAAGGACATCGGCCCGTGGAGCGACGTCTACTCCGTCGGCGCGATGCTCTACCAACTGCTCGCGGGATGCTCGCCGTACTCGGACGGCGATCGCCCGCCGGGCGCCGAGTTCGTGATCGCGGCCGCGCGCCGCGGCCCGCCGACGCCGGTGAGCGAGCTCGCGCGCGATCTCCCCGCCGAGCTGGTCGCGATCCAGGAGAAGGCGATGGCCCGCGAGATCGGCGCGCGCTACGCGTCGATGGGGGACCTCGCCGCCGACCTGCGCGCGTGGCTCGAGAACCGCGTCGTGCGCGCGCACGCGGTCGGTCCGATCGCCGAGCTGAAGAAGTGGGTCGCACGCAATAAGGGCGTCGCCGCGCTCGCAGGCTGCGCGATCATCGTGATCGCCGGGCTCACCGCGTGGTTCGTGCACGACGTGCAGGAGCAAAAGGACATCGCGGTCGCCGAGCGCGAGCGCGTCTTGCGCGTGTCCGACGTGAAGCGGCTCGCGGACCTCGAGCAGGAGGCCGACCGACTCTGGCCCGCGGTGCCGGAGACGGTGATCGCCCTCAAGGACTGGCGCGACCGCGCGCGCGACCTGCTCTCGCGCAAGGAGCAGCACCAGGCGACGCTCGCCGAACTGCGCGCGCGCGGCCGCCCGAAGCGCCATCCGCAGCAGGACGAGCTGGACGACCTGCGCCGCATGCGCGCCGCCGCCACCTCGCTGACGAAGGAGCAAGCCGGCCTGCTCGACTCGAAGATCGCCGAGCACGAGCGCGACATCGCGGAGAACCCCGCGCTCGCGTTCGACAGCGCGCAGACCGATTGGTGGTACGGCACGCTCGTCACGCTCGTGAAGGGCCTCGACCGCCTCGACGCCGACGATGCGTACGGGCCGACCGTGAAGGGCATCCGCGCGCGCCTCGACCTCGCGACCACGATCGGTAAGCGCTCGATCGCCGATCACGGCGCCGAATGGGACAGAGCGATCGCCGACGTCGCGGCGTCCAGCGGCCTGAAACTCACCGCGCAAGTCGGCCTCGTCCCGCTCGGGAAGGACGCGCGCAGCGGCCTGTTCGAGTTCTGGCTCGTCGACAGCGGCGCGCGACCGGAGCGCGGCGAGGACGGACGCTTCGTCGTCACCGCCGACACCGGCATCGTGCTCGTGCTGTTGCCCGGCGGGCGCGTGACGGTCGGCGCGCAGAAAAACGACGAGCACGCGCCGCGCTTCGATCTGCTCGCGGAGCCGGACGAATCGCCGCTGCGCTCGGTGCTGCTCGCGCCGTTCTTCGTCTCGAAGTACGAGATCACGCAAGGGCAGTGGATGCGCGTGATGGGCATGAACCCGAGCCAGTATCCGCCGGGCGACACGCGCGGCGGCAAGTTGGTCACCGGAGCGGATCCGGTCGAGATGGTGAGCTGGTTCGACGCGAAGGAGTTCGTGAAGCGCCTCGGCCTCGAGCTGCCCACCGAGTCGCAGTGGGAGACCGCGGCGCGCGGCGGCACCGACACCGCGTGGTGGACCGGAGACGATTCGTCCGTGCTCTCCACCGCGGGCAACCTCGCCGACCGCTTCTGCCGCGATCACGGCGGCCCCGCGACGTGGGATTACGAGGACGCGCTCGACGACGGGTACTTCGTGCACGCGCCGGTCGACGCCTTCCTCCCCAACCCGTTCGGGCTCCACGGCGTGATCGGCAACGTGATGGAGTGGTGCCTCGACACGTACTCGGACCCCGACGTCCCGCTGCGCGACGGCGATGGCCGCCCGCTGTTCGAGGTGCGAAAGTCGCGCGTGCTGCGCGGCGGCGCGTTCGACCAGCTCGCGCGCACCGCGCGCTCCGGCTTTCGCGACGCAAAGACGCCGGAGTCGGGCACCGACTACATCGGCCTGCGCCCGGTGCGCGTGATCAGCGAGTGAGTCGCGCGGCGCCGCTGGGCCGCGAAGCCCGGGAATTCGCCTTCGAAGTTCGCGCGGGCTGCCCTTCAATGCTCCCACCGCGACGCGTCCACTTCGGCGAGAGGAGACGGAGGTGTCGTTCCTCACACTGGTCCTCTGCTTCGTGCTGGGCGACGACGCCGGCGCGACGTTGCGAGTCGGCGCGCCCGTCGCAGGCGTCGTCGCCGCGGACGCGCCGTCGCACGCCCGACCTGCGGCGAGCGAGTGGCGGTCGCACGCCGCGTGGCGCGGAGTCTCCGTCGCGGTCGAGGTCGAGCGTGCCGGGGCCCACGTCCTGACGGCGCGCTCGCCCGACTTCGACGCGTATCTCGTGCTCGCGGACGCGAGCGGGACGATCGTCGCGGAGGACGACGACGGGTTCTTCGGCACCCACGCGCGCATCGAGACCGATCGGCTCGCGCCCGGCGCCGCCTGGACGGCGACGGTCCTCGCGCCCGAGGGAAGCGGGTCCTTCACGCTCTCGCTCGAGGCCGCCGAAGGCGCGACGCCGGTGCCGAGCGCCGCGGAGGCGCTCGCGATCGCGAGGGCCGATCGCGACCGCATCGAGGACGAAGAGCCCGCCGGTTCTCGCGGCGCGCACGCCAGCTTCGCGGTCGCGCGCGCCGCGCGTGCGGCCGGCGACGACGCGGAACGCGTGACGTCGTTCCGAGCCGCGATCTCGAAGATCGAACGGCTGTTCGCGCCGGCGGACCCGCGGCGGTACGAGGAGTTCGTCGCCGTCGTCCGCGGGGTCGAAGGTCCCGACAGCGCCGAGATGTCCAGCGCGCTCGCGAACCTGGGAGCGATCGATCGGGACACCGGGTCGTTCGCCGAAGCGCGCCGCTGCATCGAGCGCGCGATCGAGATTCGGTCCGGCCGAGTCGGCGCCGACGCGGAGACCGCCCGGATGATCGACCTGCTGGCGTCGATCTTCGGCGCGCTCGGCGATCGCGTCGCCGCGCGTGACCAGTACGCGCGCGCGCTCGAGATCCGATTGCGTGTGGTCGGAGAGGACAACGACGAGAACGCGAACACTCTGAACGGCTTGTGCGTCGCGGAGCTCGCGCTCAACAACTTGGAGAGAGCCGTGGAGTGCGGCGAGCGTTCGCTCGCGATCCTCGAACGCCTCGGCGGCCATCGAGAGGTGCTGATCGCACGCACGCTCACCAGCCTCGGCGATGCGTACCGCCAGCGCGGGGACGCGAGCAAGTCGCTCGAGTGCCACCAACGTGCGCTCGACATGCGGCTCGCCAGCGTCGGAGAGGATCACGCCGACACGGCGCGCAGCCTGACCGGCGTCGGGCTCGCGCAGTCGGTCCTCGGTCGCGGCGCCGAAGCGGTCTCCCTGCTGCAGCGCGTCGCCGACATCAACCTTCGCATCCACGGCGAGGACCATCCGGACACCGTCACCGCGCTCCAGAACCTCGGGATCGTCCACTCGAATCTCGGGCACGGCGACGAGTGCATCGCGCTCTTCCGGCGGGCGGCCGAGATCCAGGTCCGGATCCTGGGGGAGGACAATCCCGAGTCGGCGCGAGCGCTCTACAACCTCGGACTCGCGCACGCGAGCGCCGGCGACAACGCCGCTTCGGCCGAGGTAATGCAGCGCGTCGTCGACATCCGGCTCCGCATCCTCGGCGAAGGCAACGTCGACACCTCGCGCGCGCTGTACAGCCTCGCCGTGGCGAAGACCAACCTGGGTCGACACGAGGAAGCGCTGCCGATCTACCAGCGCGCGCTCGATCTGCGGCGCCGCGCCCTCGGAGAGAACCACGTCGAGGTCGCGCGCAACGAGCACGGCCTCGGAGTCGCGCTTGCGAACCTCGGTCGCCACGACGAAGCGATGGCGTGCTACGAGCGCGCGCTCGCGGTCCAGCTCCGCGTGCGTGGAGAGGACCAGGTCGACACGCTGAATTCGCTGAACGCGATCTCGTCCGCTTGCGTCTCCCAGGGGGCGACCGCGAAGGGAATCGAGTTCAACCGTCGTGCGCTCGCCGTCGCGTACCGCATCCTTCCGCCCGACGATCGCATGACGTCGCTGACGCTCAAGGCGTCGGTCGACCTGCTGACCCAGAACGGAGACACCGCGGCCCTGGAGGCGATCCTCGTCGATCACCATCGACGCTGCGTCGAGGCGTTCGGCGCGGACGACTCGCGCGTCGCGCCGAGCCTCGCTCGACTCGCGTTGCTCGATTGGGGACGTGGCGATCGCGCCGCGGCGCAGGCGAGGCTCGACGAGGCACTGCGCATCGGCCGGTGGGAGAACGCATCCCTGGACCACGGCTGCGAGAACCTCCTGCTCGACGTGGCGAACGTGCTCGCGGAGCTCGGTCGGCTCGCCGAAGCTCGGATCTTCGCGAAGAGCGCGTACGACCTCGTGCTCCGATTCCACGCGGGCGACGTGCGCGTCGAGCAGCGTTGCCTCCGACTCGCCGTGATCGAGCTCGACCTCGGCGAGTACGCGGACGCCGAGCGGCACTTCACGACCGCGCTCGCCGCGTGCCAGAAGCGGCTCGGCGACGACGATCAGCAGACGCAGGAAGCGCTCTTCGGACTCGCGCGAGCGATCGTCGACCAAGGCTCGATGGACGCGGAGAGCCATCTGCGGAAGCTGCTCGCGATCCGCGAACGACTCCTGCCGAAGGACCACCAGGACCTTCAGGATGTCCGACTGCGGCTCGCCGAGGTGCTGCGTGCGCAGGGCAAGCAGACGGAAGCCGATCGCATCCAGGACGAGGTCACGGTCGCGAAGGTCTATCGGCCCTCGCTCATCGTCAACGCGCCGGACCGAATCGAGACGATGGTCGAGGACAAGACCGTCGTCCTCGACGCGGTCGTCACCGACTACGGCGGCATCGGCGACGTGCGGGTGGTGCGAGACGGAACGGCGCTCTCGATTCGTGCCCTCGAAGACCAGGCCGAGCGGGTCGGCAAGTACCTCGTCGCCGACGCGAGCGGGCAGAAGGCGACGCTTCGGTTGCCGCTCACGTTCCGCGACGGGCAGACGACGATGGAGCTGATCGTGTCGGCGCAGAACCGGCGCGGGCAGTGGAGCGACCCCCAGACGTTCCGCATCGAGCACCGACCGCCGCGGCGCGACCTCTACGTGCTCGCCCTCGGCGTGCAGGACTACGACGACGACACGCTGGACCTGAAGTGCTCGGTGAAGGACGTCGACGACTTCGTCGCCGCGATGTCTGCGCAAGAAGGCGGCTTCTACTCGCGCGTCCACGTCCGGAAGCTGGTCGATCGCGAAGTGACGATCCCGGCCGTCAAGCGCAGCCTCGACCAGTTCCTCGTGCCCGCGCAGCCGCGCGACACGATCGTCGTGTTCGTCTCGGGCCACGGTGTGCGCACGGAACACTCCGACTACTTCTTCCTCACGAGCGACGCCACGCCGAAGGACCCCTACGCCGGCGTCGACCGCGCCACGATCGAGTCGCTCGTGACGTCCGACAAGCTGCACGCGAACCGCCGCCTGCTCCTGCTCGACACCTGCCAGGCCGGTGGCGCCGCGCCGGGGTCCGAGAACACGCGCGGCGCGGCGATCCCGCAGCTCCTGGTGCAGGACGAGGTGAATGCGTTCAAGTCGGCGGACGACGCGACGGGCCTGTACATCCTCGCGTCGTCGACCGACGACTCGTTCGCGCGCGAGGCGAACGGCAACGGACTTTTCACGCGCGCGCTCCTCGACGGGCTCGCCGGAGCCGCGGACACGGGCGCGCTTGGCGACAAGAACGGCCTGGTCGAGATCGAGGAGCTGAAGAACTTCGGCTACTTCCAGGTGCTCGAGTCGAGTGAGGGGAAGCAGCGCGCGACCGTGCCGAAGGTGATCTCAGGCGAGAACTTCCCTCTCGGCCGCGCCGCGCGCCGCTGATTCGCCCGTCGCGCACCGTCGTCCTGCTGCTCCGTGCGATCCTCCGGGACCGACCCAATGTTCCCGAACATCGCGGGATTCACGTCCGCGAGCGAAAGCGGAGCGAGCAAGCCGCCGGCGAGGCAGAGATCTCGCAGTGGTTCGCCGCTCAGCGCGGGCCGGCGGCAACCCTCACGCGCGCGAGCGGAAAGTTTTCGCCGGCGATGACCTTCGGGACCGTCGCGCGTTGCCGGCCCTGGCTCGACTCGAGCACCTGGAAGTAGACGAAGTTCTTCAACTCCTCGATCTCGACGAGACCGTTCTTGTCGCCGAGAGCGCCGGAATCCGCGGCACCCGCGAGCCCGTCGAGCAGCGCGCGCGTGAACAGGCCGTTGCCGTTCGCCTCGCGCGCGAACGAGTCGTCGGTCGACGACGCGAGGATGTACAGGCCCGTCGCCTCGTCCGATGCTCTGAAGGCGTTCACCTCATCCTGGTTCACCAGCTGAGGGATCGCGTCGCCGCGCGTCTTCTCACCGCTCGGGTCGAGGCCGCCGGCGTGGCAGGTGTCGAGCAGGAGCAGCCGGCGGTTCGCGTGCAACTTGTCGGACGTGACCAGCGCCTCGATCGTGGCGCGATCGACGCCGTCGTAAGGGTCCTTCGGCGTCGCGCTGCTCGTGAGGAAGAAGTAGTCCGAGTGCTCCGTCCGCACGCCGTGTCCCGCGGCGAACACGACGATCGTGTCACGCGGCTGCGCCGCCA
This sequence comes from uncultured Phycisphaeraceae bacterium, assembly GCA_964580365.1. GTDB lineage: Bacteria > Planctomycetota > B15-G4 > B15-G4 > JADJEK01 > CAZBOK01. The sequence continues at coordinate 265 of CAZOLL010000168.1, read as the reverse complement.
CGAGGAACTGGTCGACCGCGCGCTTCGCCTCGCCGCTCGAGACCTCGCGATCGACGAGGCGTTTCACGTGCACCTTCGCGTAGAAGCCGCCCTCCTGCTTCTTCAGCGCCGCGATGATCCCGTCGACGTCGGCGACCGGGCATTTCAGGTCGAGCGCGTCGTCGTCGTAGTCCTGCACGCCCATCGCCAGCAGGTACAGGTCCCGCTGCGGCGCGCGGTACTCGATGCGGAACGTCTGCGGGTCGCTCCACTGGCCGCGCCGGTT
>CAZOLL010000167.1:0-8577 GCA_964580365.1 uncultured Phycisphaeraceae bacterium | reverse complement strand
CTTGAGCAGGAGGGCGTCACCGAACGAGCGGTACTGCGCCGGCAGAGTGAGCCGGTCGGGGCCGAGGTTCGTGATCTTGACCGAGACGGCGACCTTCCCGCCGAACGCGTAGCGCGTCTGATCGAGCGCGAGCGACAAGGTCAGCGGATGCAGTTGGTAGAAGCGGTCGCGGCGGATCTCGAACGCGAGCCGCTGCAGTCGCTGCCGCGCCGCTTCCGGCGGCCACTCGTCGAGCGTCTCGGTGATGCGCGTGAGTGCGCTGTCGCTCTCTCCCGCCGCGATGAGCGCTTCGACTTCGGCGATGCGCTTGTCCGCGACGGCCTGCGACAGCCCGGTCTTCGCTTCGAACGCGCCGGGTGCAATGGGCGGGACCGGCGGACCTCCGCTGCAGGCTCCCAGCACGAGTGCCGAGAGCACGAGCGGCGCGATCCGCCGGTCCCAGGACGACATCGCTCAGCCCTCGGGCGACTTCGCCTCGTCGCCGGCGGGCGCGGGTGCGTCCGGCGCCGGTGCGTCGGGCGCGGCCGCCGCCGCGGCGACTTCGGCCGGCGGCGTCTCGCGGACGTTTGCCATCGCGATCTCCGGCGGCGGCTGCTCGACGTTGATCATCGAGAGGCCGATCTTCCGCTCGTCGACGTCGACCTTGAGGATCCGGACGTTCACCTTCTGTCCGGGCTTCACGACCTCTTCCGCCGAGTTCACCTTCTTGCGACTCAGCTCGGAGATGTGGAGCAGACCCTCGAGACCGTCTTCGAGCTCGACGAAGACACCGAAGTTCGTGATCTTCTGCACCTGGCCGGCGACCACGTCGCCGACGCCGTACTTCCGCGGGATCTCGTCCTTCCACGGATCGGGTTCGAGCTGCTTGAGTCCGAGCGCGACGCGCTTCTTGTCGCGGTCGACCGAGAGCACCACGGCGCGAACCGTGTCGCCCTTCTTCAGCATCTCCTGCGGGTGCGTGATCTTCTTGGTCCACGACATGTCGGAGACGTGCAGCAGGCCGTCGATGCCTTCCTCGATCTCGATGAAGGCGCCGTAGTTCGTCAGGTTGCGCACCTGACCTTCGATCACGGTGCCGACCGGGTAGCGGTCTTCCACCGTGGTCCACGGGTTGACCTCGCACTGCTTCATGCCGAGCGAGATCTCCTGCTTCTCCTTGTTGATGTCGAGCACCTTCACTTCGACGTGATCGCCGATGTTGACCATCTCGGACGGATGGTTCACGCGGCGGGTCCACGACATCTCGCTGATGTGCACCAGGCCTTCGATGCCGTCTTCCAGCTTCACGAAGGCGCCGTACGGCATGAGGTTCACCACCTCGCCGACGTGCTGGCTCGTGATCGGGTACTTCTGGTCGACGTTCTGCCACGGCGATGCCATCAACTGCTTCATGCCGAGCGCGATGCGATTGCGCTCCTTGTCGAACTTCAGCACCTGCACCTCGACCTCCTGGTCGATCTGCAGCATCTCGCTCGGATGGTTGATGCGGCCCCACGTCATGTCGGTGATGTGGAGCAGGCCGTCGATGCCGCCGAGGTCGACGAACGCGCCGAAGTCGGCGATGTTCTTCACCACGCCCTTCCTGACCTGGCCCTCGGTCAACGTCGACAACAGCTCGGCGCGCAGCTTCTCACGCTGCTCTTCGATCAGGCGGCGGCGCGACACGACGATGTTCATGCGCGCTTCGTCGATCTTGATGATCTTGCACTCGATCTCCTTGCCGATGAAGTCGGCGATGTCGCCGGTGCGGCGCAAGGAGACCTGCGATGCGGGGAGGAAGACCGGCACGCCGATGTCGACGAGCAGGCCGCCCTTGATCTTGCGGACGGCGATCCCCTTCACGATGTCGCCTTCCTTGTGCGTCGAGATCACGCGCTCCCAGCCGCGCAGGCGGTCCGCCTTGCGTTTGCTGAGCTGCAGGTAACCCGTGTCCGTCGCGATGTCCTCGATGAGGACTTCGATCTCGGTGCCGGGCTGCGGGATCTGACCTTCCTCGAACTCGAAGATCGGAACGACGCCTTCGGACTTGTAGCCGACGTCGACGAGGACGTCGTTGCCGACCATCTTGAGGACCTTCCCCTTCACGACGGTGTCGGCCTTGAAGTCCTTGACGGAGGCGTCGTACAGCCGCGACACCTCTTCCGTGTTGGTCGAGCCGAGCGCGTCGGCGACCGCCTTCTCCAGCTCGAGCGGGTCGATCTGGAACTTCTTCACCAGGTTCTTGGGCATTGGATTCCTTCGCGCGGCAGAACGCCGCGCGACCCGGGATTCCGCCGGGCGCGGTCAGGGCTCGTGCACGATCCGATCGGGATCACGGCCTTGGGTCACGCGACCCGATGCCGTCGCCGGCGCGCAGCCCTGCGCCGCCGGCCAGTGTCGTCCACACTTCCTCGAGGCGCGCGATCGACACGTCGCGCGGCTCGCCCTCCGGGAGCGTGATCGGTGGTCCGTAGCGGACTCCGACCGGCCGAAAGAAGCGCGGCAGTCTACGGTCCCTCGGCCACGCATGGAATGTCCCGCTCAACCACGCCGGCACGATCGGGACGCCGGCGCCCTTCGCCATCAGGACGAACCCCGCCTTCAACTCGCCGAGCCGCCCGTCCCGCGTGCGCGTCCCTTCCGGGAACATCACGACCATCTTGCCGGCTTTCAGCGCCTCGACGCCGGCGCGCAACGCGCCGCGGTCGCCTTCGCCGGGCTTCACGTTCACGACGTCGAGCGATGACGTCAGCGTGCGGTACAGCCAGTTGTCCTTCAGCGTGCCGCGCGCGAGGAACGTGATCGGCCGCCAGATCCCGCAGCCGGCGACCAGCGGGTCCATGAAGGACGCGTGATTCGTCACGAGCAGCGCGCCCCCGGACTTCGGCACGTGCTGCTTCCCTTCGATGCGGTAGCGGAAGAACAGCTTCAGCAGGAACAGCGCGAGCGTCCAGAACAGCCGGTAGATCACGCGCCGCCGCCCCCGCCGACGCGCCGCAGGATCTCGTTCACCACGGCGTCGAATCCCATCGTGCTCGTTTCGATGACCTGCACTCCGGCGCCGCGGACGAGCGGTGCGACGGCGCGCGTCGAGTCCGCGTGGTCGCGCGCGCGGATCTGCGCGACCAGCTCTTCGAGCGGCGGCGCGGGCATCTTCTTCTCGAGCAGCTCGCGCCGGCGCCGCTCGGCGCGCACCTCGGCGGTGGCATCGAGGAAGAAGCGGTGCCGCGCGTGCGGGAACACCACGGTCGCCATGTCCCGCCCCTCGGCCACCAGACCCGGCGTCGCGCGACGGCCGAACTCCTTCTGTTGCTCGGTGAGGATCGCGCGCACTTGCGGCAGGGCGGAGACGGCCGAAACGCGCCGCGTCACCTCGGCGGTACGGATGCGTTCGCCGACGCCGGCGCCCCCCACGCGGACCTCTCCGTCTGCGTCGAGTGACACCGGCTTCGCCCGCAGCGCCGCCACCACGCGGGCCGGATCGAGCGGGCCGTCGCCGCCGCCGGCGCCGGCCTCGATCGCGACGAGCGTCGCCGCGCGGTACATCGCGCCGGTGTCGAGGAAGCGCCAACCCAGGCGCGCCGCGACCGCCCGCGCGACGGACGACTTGCCGGACCCCGCGGGTCCGTCGAGCGTGAGCAGGCGTTCGTCGGGGTTCACGAAGCGCGGCAGTCTAGCGCGCGTCCGCCGCGCATCGGAACGACATGGCGCGGTCATTGCGTGACGCGGCCGCCCGGCCCGAAAGAACCGAAGGCGCAGATGTCGCGGTGGCGCTCGATCCTCGCGTCCTTGTTCGCGTCGGTCCTCTCGATCCTCGGCCCCTCCGCGGCTCCCGCTCGCGCCCGCCGGCGTGCTCGTCCCGCGCGACGGCAGCCCGCCGATCCGCGCGGAGTCGCAGCGCGTCACCGCGCTCGTCGACGACGGGCTCGCGCGCACGACGGTGCGGCAGACGTTCGTGAACCGGAACGGCCGCCCGCTCGAGGCGGGAGCGAGGATCTTCACCGTTCTGAACGACACCGATGACACGAGCCTGAAGGGCTACTGCGCCGTCGCTCTCGGGATGATGCGTCACACGGACGCGAAGGAAGCGCTCCGCGCGCTCGTTCTCGACGATCGCGACCCGAAGCTGCGTCTGCAAGCCGTGCGCGCACTCGGGTTGATGGGCGACACGGAGACGGTGAAGCTCCTCGTCGGCGGCCTGAGGAACGCGAAGACGCTCGGCGTCATCTCTTCCTACGCGAAGGCTCTCGGTCTCATCGGCCATCGCAGCGCGATCGGGCCCCTGACGCAGTTGGTCCGAGACCAGAAAGCGCCGGGTCTCGCGCGCGGGTTCGCCTGCGTCGCGCTCGGACTCATCGCGAGCAAGTCGAAGGTGCCGTGGAACTCGTCGTTGTCCCAGGACGCGAACTACCGCACGGTCGTCGGCGCGCAGTACGAGATCCTCGACCTGCTCTGACCTCGCGACCCGGGGGGTCCCTCAAATCGCCGTCACCGCCGTCACCGCCGTCAAATCAGTCAATACTGCTCGCGCACCGCCGAGAACGGGGTGGTGACGGCGGAGGCGGCGATTCCAGAAACGGCCGTTTTCAACCGCCGGAGCGCGCTTCGAACCGCCGGAGCCGCACCCCGGCCTCGTCCATCTCCGCGTACACGCCGCCGCCGTGCCAGTCGCCGAGGACATGCAGCGAGAGCGAGCGCGCGCCGTCGCCGACTTCCTTCACGCCCGGGTCGTGCACGTGGCCGCAGATCATCACGTCGTGCCCCTCCGCGAAGCGCGCGCGCGCGGCGGCGGGGACGATGCCCATCGTCATCACGGTCTTCTTCGCGGTGCTCGCTCGCGATTTCTTCCGCAGTCCGCCGGCGACGAGGCGCGCGGCCCACAAGGGCAACGCGGCGGAGAGGAAGCGGACGAAACGTCCGCGGAGCAGCGGCTTGCTCCGCTGGTACTCGACGTCGTCGGTGCACAGCGAATCGCCGTGCAGCAGGAGGCAGCGGCGGCCGAACAACTCGACCGCGTGCTCCTCCCCCACGACTTGCCCGCCGCACGCGAGCGCTTCGGCCTCGCCGAACAGGAAGTCGCGGTTGCCGTGGAACAGGAAGACGTCGGTCCCCGCCGACTGCAGGCGCCCGAGCGCGTCGAACACGCGCGAACACTCCGGCACGCGGAGCTGCCGCCGGCCGACCCACGACTCGAAGAGATCGCCGAGGACGTAGAAGCGGTCGGCGCCGGCAACGACGTCGCGCGTGAACTCCTCGAACACGCGGACTTCTTCCGGCCGCTCGGGCCCGAGGTGGAAGTCGGACGCGAAGACGACGCGCTTCAACGCTCGCCCCGACGCGCCTTCCTCACTTCGGCGCGTCCGGATGGATCTGGCCGGAGTCGCCGCTCGGCGCGGTGCCGAGGCCGGGGATGGAGTAGTCGCGCATCTTCTCCCACAGGCTCTTCCGGCTGATGCCGAGCAGACCCGCGGCCTGCGCCTTGTGATTCTTCGTGACGCGCAGCACGCGGATGATGTGCTCGCGCTCCGCCTGCTCGACGTACTCGCGCAGCGAGGTGATCTTGCCCGACGCCTCGACGGTGTGCTTCGCGATGCGCGCGGACATCAACAGGTGCTCGGCCTTGAGCACGCTCGAGCTGCCGGCCATCGCGATCGCGCGCTCGACCGAGTTCTCCAGCTCGCGCACGTTGCCCGGCCACGCGTACGCGCACAGCGCTTCCATCGACTCCGGCTCGACGTCGAATGAGCGGCCGCGCGCGAGGCGCGTCACGAAGTGGCGCACGAGCAGCGGGATGTCCTCGACGCGTTCGCGCAGCGGCGGCAGCTTCAGCGGCACGACGTTCAACCGGTAGTAGAGGTCTTCGCGGAAGCGGCCCTGCGTCATCAGGTCGGGCAGGCTCTTCTTCGTCGCGGTCACGACGCGGATGTCGACGGCGATCGGCTTCTCGCCGCCGACCTTCTCGATGAGCCGCTCCTGCAGCGCGCGCAGGAGCTTCACCTGCACGGTGAGGCCGAGGTCGTCGACGTCGTCGAGGAACAGCGTGCCGCCCGACGCCAGCTCGAAGCGGCCCTTGCGCTCCTTCCTCGCGTCGGTGAACGCGCCTCGCTCGTGGCCGAACAGCTCGGCTTCGAGCAACGACTCCGGCAGCGCCGCGCACGAAAGCGCGACGAACGGCCCGTCGCGGCGCAGCGAATTGCGGTGGATCGCGCGCGCGATGACTTCCTTGCCCGTACCGCTTTCGCCCTCGATGAGGATCGACGCGTCGGTCGGCGCGACGGTGCGCACGATCTCGAGCACCGAGTGCATCGCTGGCGAGCCGACGATCACGTCCTCGAAGCCCTCGAGCTTGCCGATCTGCTCGGTGAGCTGGCGGTTCTTGAGCTCGAGCTGCCGCATGCGCGCGACGCGCGCGACGAGGATGAGGATCTCGTCGTTCAGGAACGGCTTCAGCACGAAGTGGAACGCGCCCTTGTGCATCGCCTCGACGGCGGTCTCGACGGTGCCGTACGCGGTGATGAGGATGACCTCGGTGCGCGGTTGGCGCTCCTTTGCGGTGGCGAGCACCGCGAGCCCGTCCTTCCCCGGCAGGCGCAGGTCGGTCACGACGACGTCGAACGCGCGCGCGCTCAATTGCTCGATGGCGGCGTCGCCGCTGCCGACCGACGTCACCTTGTGCCCGACTTCGCGGAGGTCGTCGGCCAGCGTGACGCGGATCGTTTCCTCGTCGTCGACGAGGAGGACTTCGAGCGGCAACGGCGGCTTGCGCGCGTCGTCGTTCGAGGCGGGGGTCACGCCGGACCCGGAGCCGGGCGGGTTCGTGCTGTTGGAGGCCAGGTTTCCGTCCCTTCGCGGGCGACAGTAGGATGCGCCCGCGCCCGTGATTCTCAACGAGCAGCGGCGCGAATCAAGCACCGGTCCGGAGTCTCGTCGATGTCGGATCCCCAGAGCTTCGCGATCCAGCGCATGTTCGACGAGCATGCTGACGTCGTCCGCGCGAGCCGCGAGAAGCTGGTCGGGACGATCGCGGCCGCTGCCAACGCGGCGATCCGCTGCTACCGCGCCGGCGGCAAGGTGCTCGTGTTCGGCAACGGCGGGTCGTTCTCCGACGCGCTCCACATCGAGGGCGAGCTGACGAACCGCTTCCACCGCGACCACCACGGACTCCCCGCGGTCTGCCTCGGCGCGGGACAGGCGTCGCTCACCGCGACCGCGAACGACTACTCGTACCAGGACCTCTTCGCACGCTTGGTGCAGGCGCTCGGCAAGAAGGGCGACGTCGCGCTCGGCCTCACGACCAGCGGCAACTCCGAGAACGTCGTGCGCGGCCTCGCGATGGCGCGGAAGCTCGGGCTCACCACCGTCGCGTTCACCGGTCGCACCGGGGGCAAGGCGAAGGAGCACGCGGACCTCCTGCTCGCGGTCGACAGCGACCGCACGCCGCGCATCCAGGAAGTCCACATCATCGCGGCGCACGCGATCTGCGAGCTGATCGAAGACGCGCTGTTCCCGCCGCCAGCCAAGTGAAGAAGCGCGCCGTCTTCCTCGATCGCGACGGGACGATCATCCACGGCGATCCGCCGGAGTGGATCACGTGCCCCGGCGACGTGCGCCTCCTGAACGGCGCCGCCGCCGCGGTGCGCGCGATGAACCGCGCCGGCTTCGTCGTCGTCGTGCTCACGAACCAGTCCGGCGTCGCGCGCGGGTACTTCACGGAAGAAGACCTCGCCGCGATCGACTCCGTGATGCTCGACCGCCTGCGTCGTGCAGGCGCGCACATCGACGCGGTCTACTTCTGCCCGCACCACCCCGAAGCGAAGCTCGCGCGCTACCGCAAGGTGTGCGACTGCCGGAAGCCGAAGAAGGGGATGCTGCGCCGCGCCGTGCGCGACCTCGGCCTCACGCTGAAGGGCTCGTTCATGGTCGGTGACGCAACGCGCGACGTGTTGCTCGCGAAGGACGAAGCGATGACGCCGATCCTCGTCCGCACCGGAAAGGGCCGCTCGCTCGAGAAGGAAGCGCGCGCCGCGCTCGGCGAGCGATTGGTCGTGACGAAGGACTTGGCAGCCGCGGCGCGGATCATCGTCGAGTCGCGGTGAGCGCGACTCAAACGATCGACTTCCCCGCGACGCGAATGAATGCCGCCCGCTTCGCGGAGTTCGCCCCGTCCAACGCGAGGCAATGCCACCTCCCCGGAAGCCGGACGCTCTGCAGAACTCGATCCCGCGCCGACAGCATTCGTCGCGCGCTCGATGGCTGCCACCACGTGGCGGTGATCAGTCCGATGACGAATTCGGGCCGCTCTGGTCGCGCAGTGAGTCGTCTGCGCACGACGTACGCCTCGCGGACGCCGGCAACCGACTCGACGTCGCGCGTCAGGACGGCGAGCGCTTCCGCAGGAAGTTCATGCGGTTCGATCGGATCGCCGAGCGAAAACGTCGCGCGCTCGGCTCGGTCGCGCTCGTCGAGCTCGGCGCGGGCGTTGAAACGCTCGGCGTAGCGCTGCGCGTCGGCCTCGCGGCCGGCGCGAACGAGGAAACCGCGCGCGGCGCGGCAGTTGTCGAGCTCGTCTTCGTCCGAGAGTCCGAGAGCGCGATCGAT
>CAZOLL010000166.1:0-8664 GCA_964580365.1 uncultured Phycisphaeraceae bacterium | reverse complement strand
AGACCGGCATCGCCGGCCTCACGGTCGAGTTCCTCTGCGACGGCGTCGTGCAGGGCAGCACCGTGACCGACGCCCAGGGCCGCTACTACTTCCGTTCGCAGGACCTGACGTGCGACGTCGTGTCATGGAACGTCACGCGCTACCGGGCGCGGGTGAGCCTCGGGGCCGCGCCCATCGGCGGTCGCACGTTGACCACCCTCAACGCCGGCGCCGACGACCGCCGCGACAGCGATGCGACGGCCGGAGGCGGCTTCGCGTCGGTCCCGCTCCTGACGCCCGGCTTCGGCCAGGCCAACTACACGGCCGACTTCGGCTTCCGCAACTAGGCGCCCCCCGCGGCCCCTGCCGACGCCCGCGACGGTCTCCGTCGCGGGCGTCGTTCGTTACGGCGCTGCGATTCGGGGAGCAGGGCATCGCCCCGTCGATCGGGCTACGACGACGAGGCGCCTTCCTCGGGCGCCTCGTCGGGCGCGTACGGGCACGCGAGCCGGCGGCAGTGCTTGCTCTCCACCGGCACGTCCGACGCGAGCCCACGGAGCACGCGGCGCGCGACCGGGGTGCCGGTGAACAGCGCGATCGTCTCGAGGCACGCGATGCCGACGAAGATCCCGATCGGAAGATGCAGGAGCAGGAGATGGAGACGTCCGGAGAACTCGAGGAACGGTGTCAAGTCGCGGTCTCGTCAGGCAAGGAGCGGGCGCAGCACCGTTCCGAAGACGTCGGTCAGACGGAAGTCGCGGCCCTGGTGGCGGAAGGTCAGGCGCTCGTGGTCGAGGCCCAGGAGGTGCAGCATCGTCGCGTGGAGGTCGTGCACCTCCACCGGGTTCTCGACGATGTTGTACGAGTAGTCGTCGGTCTTTCCCCAGCTCACGCCCGGCTTGATGCCGCCGCCCGCGAGCCAGAGCGTGAAGCAGCGCGGGTGATGGTCGCGCCCGTAGTTCTCGTGCGTCAGCACGCCCTGGCTGTACACCGTGCGCCCGAACTCGCCGCCCCACAGCACGAGCGTGTCGTCGAGCAGGCCGCGGCGCTTCAGGTCCTCGAGCAACGCGGCCTGCGGCTGGTCGACGGCCTTCGCCTGAGCGCGGATCTCGCCCGGCAGGTTGTTGTGCGCGTCCCAGCCGCGCATGTAAAGCTGGATGAAGCGCACGCCGCGCTCGGCGAGCCGCCGCGCGAGCAGGCAGTTCGACGCGAACGAGCCGGGGCGGCTCACGTCGGGCCCGTACATCTCGAGCGTCGCGGCGTCCTCGTCCGTGAAGTCCGTCAGCTCCGGCACCGACGTCTGCATGCGGAACGCCATCTCCGCTTGCGCGACGCGCGCGTCGATCTCCGGGTCGAGCGTGCGCTCGGCCTCCTTCGCGTCGAGACGCGTCGCGAGGTCGAGCAGCGCGCGGCGGTCTTTGCGCGTGACGCCCGCGGGGTCGCGCAGGTAGAGCACCGGGTCGGCGCCCGCGCGCAGCTTGCAGCCCTGGTGCTCGCTCGGCAGGAAGCCGGAGCCCCAGAACCGCGCGGACAACGCCTGCATGTTGCCGGTGCCCTGCGTGATCATCACGACGAACGCCGGCAGGTCCTGGTTCACGTTGCCGAGGCCGTAGCTGATCCACGAGCCGAACGACGGGCGCCCGGGCTGCTGGTTGCCGGTCTGGAAGAAGGTGATGCCCGGCTCGTGGTTGATCGCCTCGGTGTGCATCGAGTGGATGAAGCAGATCTCGTGCGCGTGCTTCGCGGTGTACGGGAACAGCTCGCTCACCCACGCACCGTCCTCGTTGTTCTTGTACCGCGTGAACTTGAAGAGCGACGGCGCGACCGGGAAGCGCGCTTGTCCGCTCGTCATGCCCGTTAGGCGCTGCCCCTGGCGGATCGAGTCGGGAAGGTCCTCGTCGTAGCGCGCGCGCAGTTGCGGCTTGTAGTCGAAGAGGTCGAGCTGGCTCGGCGCTCCCTCCATGTGCAGGTAGATCACGCGCTTCGCCTTCGGCGCGAAGTGCGGCGCGCGCGGGCCGGACTCGATCGAGCGCGCCGCGGCGGATTCGCTCGCGCGCAGGATGTCCGTCAGCGCCGCGGCGCCGAGGCCGGCCGCGATCGACTTGGCCGCGGCGCCGAAGAAGCGGCGTCGCGTCAGTCCGAGCAGGTGGCGTTCGATCGGATCCATCGGGTTGCCTCTCGGTCGAGTCCTCTCAGCCGCGGGTGACCGCTGCGTCCAAGTCGAACAGCGCGCTCGCGATCACGGTCCACGCCGCCAGCTCCGGCGCGTTCGCTTCGAGCGGCGTGCGCGCCATGCCCTGCTTCACGAGCGCCTCGGCGTCCTTGGGCTCCGCGGCGTAGCGCGCACGGAACTCGCCGAGCGTCTTCACCAAGTCGTCGAGCGACGCCGCGTCCGGCGCGCGGCCGACAACGCGGCGGTGCATCCGCGAGAGCCGCGCGCGGTCGTCACCGTCCTCGCCCAGCGTGCGCGCTGCCAGCATGCGCGCCGCCTCGACGAGCTGCTCGTCGTTCCACAGCACGAGCGCCTGCAGCGGAGTGTTCGTGCCCGATCGCCGCACGACGCACGTCTCCCGCGTCGGAGCGTCGAGCGTCAACATCGCCGGCGGAGGACACGCGCGCTTCCAGTAGGTGTAGAGCGAGCGGCGCCAGAGGTCGTCGCCCTCGCCGCGCGTGTAGAAGCGCGTGTTCGACGCCGGCATCGCGACTTCCTGCCACAGACCTTCCGGCTGGTAGGGCTTCACCGACGGCCCGCCCGTGCGCTCGACGAGCAGGCCCGCGATGAACAGTGCCTGGTCGCGGATCGCCTCCGCCCAAAGCCGCTTCCTCGGGAAGTGCGCCAGCAGGCGGTTGTCCGGATCGCTCTCGGCGAGCTCCGGCCGCGAGCGCGGGCTCTGCCGGTAGGTGCGGCTCGTGACGAGGAGTCGCACGAGCTTCTTCACGTCCCAGCCGGTCTCGCGGAACTCGACGGCGAGCCAGTCGAGCAGCTCCTTGTGGCTCGGCCACTCGCCTTGGTGGCCGAAGTCTTCCGTCGTGCGCACCAAGCCCTGGCCGAACACTTGTTCCCACGTCCGGTTCACGGCGACGCGCGCGACGAGCGGGTTCGACGGCGACGTCATCCAATACGCGAGGCCGAGCCGGTTCTTCGGCGCATCGGCGGGGAGCTGGCCGAGGAACGCCGGCACCGCGCGCTCGACCTTGCGGTTTTGATCCGGATGGTCGTACTGCCCGCGCTGCAGCACGAACGTGTCGCGCGCCATCGGCAGCTCCTGCATCACCATCGTGCGCGGGAACTGCGCCTCGAGCTCGGCGAGCGACTTCTCGATGGCGACGATCTTGTCGCGGTGACCGCGATACGCGGACGAGAACGCGAGCTTCCACGCCTCGGCGAGCCGGCGCTCGCGCTCCGCGTCGCGCGCGTCTTGCGGCACGAGCGCGAACGCGAGGTCGCCGGTCAACTCGTCCTTGCCGCGCTCCGCGTTCCAGTAGAAGCCGGCGGCGCCGCCGGTGTTCACGACCTTCAGCACGATGGCGTGCGCGCCGTTGTCGAGCTCGAACGACGCCTTGTCCTGGTCGCGCATGAGCGCGCGGTCGACCTCGCGCGAGAAGACGTCCTTGCCGTCGACGAACACGCGCAATCCGTCGTCGCTGCCGAGCGCGACGTCGACCTTGCGCGCGGTCGGCGCGAACACCGTCTTGCCGACGTAGCTCGCGTTCACGCCCTGCGGCAGCCCGTTGTTCTCGATGCCGTCGAACAGGCCGAGGCCGTGACGCCACGCCTGGTTGCCGCCGCCGAAGTTCTTCGTGTGGTCGATCGCGACGCCTTCCTCGGGGCCGTACGCCGTCGCGAACGCGCTCTTGCCGGAGTCGGCCGGGAAGGGACCGACGAGGAACCACGCGCTCGACGCGGTGGGCAGCCTCGCGAGCGCGGCGTCCTTGATCTTGCCGGCGCGCAGCCGCACGCGGCCGAGCACGTGCCCCGCGTACACCGAGCGATAGGCGAGCTTCACGATGAGGTCGGTGCCGCCCGGGAAACCGAACGGCGCGTCGGCGAGGAACATCGCGACGCGGCCGCCTTCCTTTCTATGGGCGTCGACCGCCCAGCCGGCGTCCGCGCGCGGGCTGCCGCCGCCGAGCGCGTTCGTGACCGCATAGTCGCCGTTGTCTTGTTCGTGATCGGCCCACGCCCACACGAGGCGCACGGTGCGGCGCAACGTCGGATCGGCCGTCGAGACCGCTTCGACCGAAACGCCGGTCAGCACCGCGTTGCCGTTGAACGCGCGGCCGATGCGTCCCTCGGGGAGCGACGGGTCCTGGATCGCTTCGAGCAAGAGCAGTCGCGAACCGACCTCATCGGTGTGGATCGTGACGACGTGGTCGTCCTGGTCCGGGTTTGCGCCGGACGCGAGCACCGAGCCGTCGGGTTCTATCGTGAGCGTCGCGCCGCCGGTCGACACGGCGGCCGTCGGTCGCGGCGCGTCCCACGTCACGTCGGCGGACGCCGCGGCGAGGAACGATGCGCGCTCGCCGTCCTCGCCGGGCGACGGCTCGTCGATCGCCGCCTTCTCCGCCGCGAGCTGCGCGCGCAGCTCGTCCTGCTTCACCTTCTGCTCGGGCCGCGGTGTGACGAGGAACGGCTCGAACGCGCGGTTCGGGTCGGGGAGCTGCGAGTAGAGCCCCGGCTCCTCGATCGAGTTGAAGAACGCGTAGAAGCGGTAGAACTCGTCCTGCGACACCGGGTCGAACTTGTGCTCGTGGCAGCGCGCGCAGCCGAGCGTCAGGCCGAGGAACACCGAGCCGGTCGTGGCCGCGCGCTCGACGGCGTACTCGACGAGGTATTCCTCCGCGATCGCGCCGCCTTCGTCGCTCGTCACGTGGTTGCGCAGGAAGCCCGTCGCGATCTTCTGCTCCGGCGTCGAGTCCGGCAGCAGGTCTCCCGCGAGCTGCTCGGTGAGGAAGCGATCGAACGGCAGGTTGTCCCTGAACGCGCGCAGCACCCAGTCGCGCCACTCCCAGATCTGCCGGCCGGCGTCGGTGTGGATGCCGCAGGTGTCGGCGTAGCGCGCCGCATCGAGCCACGGCGTCGCCATGCGTTCGGCGAAGCGGGTGACGTACGGCTCTTCGTTCAGGAGGCGATCGACCAGACGTTCCCAGCGGTCGGGAGCGGAGTCGGCGAGATAGCGGTCGATCTCCTCGGGCGTCGGCGGCAGGCCGGTCAGGTCGAGGAAGACGCGGCGCACGAGCGTCTCGTCGTCGGCGTCCGGGTTCGGCGCGATGCCCGAGGCCTCGAGTCGCGCGAGCACGAACGTGTCGATCGGGTTCTTCACCCAGTCGGTGCGCGCGACCTGCGGGATCGCCGGCCGCGCCGGCGCCACGAACGACCAGTGCGGCTCGTACCGCGCGCCGTCGCGGATCCAACGCGCGAGCCGCTCGGCCTCCTCCGCGGAGATCGGCCGCTTGCCGGACGACGCGGGCGGCATGCGTTCCTTCGGGTCGTCGGCGGTGGCGCGACGGACCAGCTCGGACGCGTCGGCGTCGCCCGGGACGATCGCCGCGAGTCCGTCCGTGACCAGGACGGCGGCGTCGCGCACGTCGAGACGCAGGTTCGCGCGGCGCTTGTTCGCGTCGGGGCCGTGGCAGGTGAAGCAGCGGTCGGAGAGGAGCGGGCGGATGTCGCGATCGAACGAGATCGAGGCGGCGGCGCCTGGATCGACCGCACGGTTCGGGGAGCCCGATTCTGCGTCGGAGCCGGTGCCCGCTCCGGCGACGGAGTCCGAGCACGACGTGCACAAGAGGAGCGCCGACAGCGCGACCGCGACCTGCGCCGATCCGATGGTCGGTCTGGGCACTCGCGGCTCCTCGCTCCAGAACGGGCGGCGATTGTAGCGGACGACCCTCACGGGCACGAAAGGTGCGCTCTCCGCAGCTCGTTCCGATGCGCGTCACCCCCACGGCGCGCAAGCCTCAGCAGAGGTGGGAACATCAGCTCGACCGCATCGTGATCGCGGCGGACGCGATCGTGGGGAGTCGCGGTGTCCAGGCCCAGGATCACCGGACCCCGAGGCACGCTCGAACTTGGAACCGACGGGAGCGATCGGACGAGATGATGCCTCGGCAACGATGGAATGCGCGCGGCGGAACTCATTCAATCTTCGCACTTCGTGTCGATCCTCGCGCGCGAGCACCCCGCCTTATCGGTCGTGAAGACCTGGGAGTCGTCATGCGCGCGATGTTCGCGTTCTGCATCCTGATCGCTTCCGCGTTCGCGGCAACGAACGATCGGCTGATCTCGCCGCTCGAGCGCGCCGCGGAGCACGCCGACTCCGTCCAACGCGAGATCCTCGACGCGTGGCCGACCTACGACGCGGCACGGATCGAGAAGGCGGTCGCAGCGCTCGAGGCGCGCGCGAAAGAACCCGAACGGAAGGACGACGACGACTACTTCGTCGCGCAGGGCAAGCTCGAGCAGCTCCTGATCCGCAGGTTCTTTGAAACCGACGCGCCGGAGCGCATGCCGGCGTCACTCGCGGCGCTCGATCACGACGAGGTCGCCGACGCGGCGATCGACGCGGCGCGACGCTTCGCCGAGCGGCACGCCGATCACTCGGACGTCCAGCGCCTCATCGGCGAGCTGTACTCGACCAAGATCCGCGGGATGGCCGGCGGGATGACGAATGGCCCGAAGGCGAAGGACGCCATCGAGAAGTCGATCGAGCTGGACCCGACGAACTCGCTCGCGCTGCTCTGCCAGGGACGGATGCACTACCACAACCCTTCGTTCGCGGGCGGCGACAAGGAAAAGGCGCTCGAGGAGTTCCGCCGCGTCGCGGCGGACACCGGCGACCTGCGCGCGGACCTCTACCTCGCGCGCATCTACCGCGACCGGTCGCTGTGGCCGCAGGCCCGCTTCTGGCTCGGCAAGGCGAAGCGCGTCGCTCCGGAAAACCCCGAGCTGGGCGTGCTCGCCGCCGACGTCGACTCGCGCGAGAAGGCGGCGCGATCGGCGAAGGAGGGCTCGCGATGAGCCTCCGCTCCGCACGTCTCGCAGGTCTCGCGCTGCCGCTCCTCCTCGCGGCGAGCGGCTGCTCGGGGTTCTCGCACCTGCGCGCCGACGACGTCGCCGTCGGCGAAGACGAAGTCGCGGCGGCGGGAGAGCCCGGCGCGCCGAAGGACCTCGGTCCGCACCTCGTGCGCATCGTCGAGGAACGCGACCGGCGCAAGACCGCGGTCGTCGTCGCGGCGCTCGCCGCGCTCGCCGCCCGCAAAGACGCGGAGGCCGTCCCCGCGATCGCGAAGCTCTCGTCGGATCCCGACGAGGAGGTGCGCTGGCACGCGGCGCGCGCTCTCGCCGCGATCGGCGGAGCGGACGCACGCGCGGCACTCGATCGGATGGCGCAGAACGACCCGAGCGAGCTCGTTCGCGAGGCGGCGACTTCGTCGCACTGAGCGGAAGCGAAGGAGCGAGGCGATGTTCACCGTCACCGGCAGGGCGCGTTCGCGGGACTTGACCCGAGCCGAGCTATGGGACGGTCTCGTCCGCAAGGCGGAGGATCCCATCCCGTTCGTCCGCGCGATCACCGCCTGCCGGGTGCTCGATCGAGGCGACGGTTGGCTCGAGCGCGAGATCGTCCTGCGCGGCGACGTCGTGCGCGAGCGCGTGACGTTCGCGTCCTCGCGCGACTTGGTGCGATTCGAACGACTCTCGGGCCCCGTGGCGGGAACGATCGAGAACCGGATCGAAGAAGACGGAGACGGCCGGCTCGCGCTCCGATTCACGTTCCGGCTCGAGGTCGACGGTCTCGCGGCCGGGAGTCGCGACGAAGCCGCGTACGCGGCCCGAATGAAGGGCTCGTACCTCGCGGCGATCCGCTCGACCATCGCGCGCGTGCGCCGGATCCGCGCGGAGGCGGCGTCGTGAGGAACGCCGGCGTCGCCGTCCTGGTGATCGCGCTCGCATGCAGCCGCTCGACCGACCCCGTCGATACGGTCGCGCGCGCCGCGAGCGACCGCGCATCGGTCACGACCTCCGAGCTGGTCGACGCGATCGCCGCGGTCGCGTCGTCGCCCGTCGAGCGGCGCGTGCCCGCGGTCCCCGCGCTCGTCGCGCTCGCGGGCGACACCGACGAAGAGGTCCGGTTCGCCGTCGCCGGCGCGCTCGCGTCCGTCGGAGGCGCGGACGCGGCGGCGGCGATCGAGAAGCTGGCGCGTGACGACAGCGAACTCGTGCGTGTCGAGGCCGAGCGCGCGCGCGGCGCCGCCGGCGGGAGCGCCTCGAGATGACGTGGCTCGTCACCGGCGCCACGGGACGGATCGGGACCGCGCTGGTCGAGCGGCTCGCCGGCTTGGTCCCGCTCGCGCTCCTGGTCCGGGGGCGCTCGGCGAGCGGCGCGACGGCTCTCGAGCGAGCGACGCGCGCGTTCGCGGGCGGTCCCGCCGGCGCCGCGATCGCGGACGGCACCATCCGGATCGTCGAAGGGAACCTCGAGCGCCCCGACTTCGGGTTGTCGGCGGCGGCGCGCGCGCGCGTCGTCGCGGAAACCACCGGCGTCCTCCACCTCGGAGCGCTGACCGACTTCACGTCGCCGGACGACGATCGTCACGCCCTCGTCAACCTCGGCGGCGCGCTCGCGGCCGCCGACCTCGCCGAAGCGGCGCGCGCGCCGCGTCCTATCAACTCCACCGCGGACG
>CAZOLL010000165.1:0-8683 GCA_964580365.1 uncultured Phycisphaeraceae bacterium | reverse complement strand
AACGTATCGCCGACGATGCTCGCGAGGCTCGGCATCACGCGCACGCGCCAGCGCGCGCACGCGAACGGCGGCATGAAGGCGAGCTCGATCTTCCGACGCGGGTCATCGCCGAGCACGAAGTCCGGCGCCGGCGACTTCACGACGATCTCGGGCAGGCGCGCGAGCGCCGCGACGGGCGCGGGCTTCTCGACGCCGTCGACGAACACGCGGATCGCGATGACTTCGCCCGCGGACAGCCAAGTCGGAGTCGACTCGAGCGGGACGATCAACGGCCGCCGGTCCGAGACGAGCGAGATCGCGCCCGACCCGCCCGAGCCCTCCCACGCGATCATGACCTCGCGCGCCGGCGGAGCTTCGACCGCGAGCGCGGCCACGTCGAGCGCCGCGAACGGCGGCCGATCGGGAGGCGCCGGGAGGGGCGGCCGCGAGCGGTCGACGGCGCGCGGCACGCCGACGCCGAGCCGCTCGAAGCGCGCGAGCCGGCGCGCGACCTTCTCCAGCAGGCGCGTCGGCGCGACCGGGGCGCCGTGCGGCAAGAGGAACGCGTGCGACTCGAACCGCGGCCGCAGCTCGGGCACGAGCCGCGCGATCGCGAGCTCGTCCGAGCGCAGCGCGCCGACCGGGATGTCGACGGGCGTCACCGGCGCCATCAACAGTCCGTGGAACGCGTTCATCAACGAGAACTCGGCGGGCCCCGCGCGCGGCGGGTCGAGGATGGTGAACAAGACCGGAGTCTTCGCGGGGTCGATCGACCGGCGGTCGAGCTCGCCGCGCACGACGTCGCGCACGTGCTCGTGGTCGCGCGCCACCATCGCGACCGCCGGGGCGTGCCGCGCCGCGACGCCGGTCTGCACGAACAAGGAGAGCGCGAGCAGCCCGCCCGCGACGCGGCGCCATCGGCCCGCGAGCGCGACGGCCCACGCGAACCCGATCGCCGCGGCGAGCGGCAGCAGCACGAGCGGCACGAAGCGCGTGTTGCGCAGGTCGGACGGCGACGGCACGACGAGCGTGATCGGTCCGAGCAGGAAGACGGCGACGGCGACGGCCGCGACGAGGGCGACCCAAGTCGTGCGGCGCGCGCCCGGCGCGCCGAATTGCGCGAGCACGAACGGCGCACAGAACAACGCGGCGCACGCGACGCTCGCGGGAAGCGCGTACTGCGACAACAGGTCGGGCGCCGCGGGCCACGGCACGAAGCGGAGCCACGCGAAGACGTTCGCCACGAGAGCGAACACGCCGCGCTCCGAGTCGACGAGCGCGAGCGCGACCTGCCCGGTGCCGAACGTGCCGAACATCGCGAAGCGCGCGGCGAAGTAGGCGCAGAGCAGCACGGCGAATGGCCACGAGGTCACGAATCCACGACGCCTTTGCGTCGACAGCCACTGGCCGAGCGCCGCGAGAGCGACCCACGCGACCGCGGTCTCCTTCGACGCGAGCGCGAGCGCGGCGGCGATGACCGCGAGCATCCGCCGTCCGCGCAACACGAGCACGATCGCGGCGAGCCCGAACGCGTTCGCGAGCGGCCCGTCGCGGTTCGAGATCCACGCGATCGCCTCGAGCTGCGACGGCAGCACGCACGCCTGCAGCGCCGCGATCGCGCCGGCCGCGCGCGCGACGCGTTCGTCGATCCCGAACAAGAGGAGGAGCGAGCGCGTCGCCGCGGCGAGCAGGAGTGCAGCCGCGAGGAACAACGCGAACTGCGTGACGTGGAAACCGGTCGGGTGCGGTCCGTACAGCATCCCGTCGAGGACGAACGTGATCACCGCGAGCGGGCGCCAGAACCACGGCGGCCCGCGGTCGTGCCACGAGCCGATCAGGCTGACTCGGATGTCCTCGGGGCCGTGCTCGCCGAGCGCTTGCGCGAGGTGCGAGTAGTCATCCGCCACGAACGGCGCGTCGAGCACGCCGCCCCAGGCGAGGAGGAGCAGGAGCGCGCACGCGACGGGCAGCCACAGGCCGCGGCCGGCGGGCGCTCGGTCGGCCAACGCTCAGTGCCCCGAGACCGGCAGCGCGTCGATGTACTCGGCGAGCGCGCGCCCGCCGTTCAGCAGGTCGCGCGTCTGGTTCTCGTCGAACGTGTATTCGCGTCGAGTGCCGACGCCGACCGTGCCGACGACGTGTTCGTCGCCCGCGTCGTCCTGCGCGAGGATCGGGACGCACAAGGCGCCGCCGACGCCGGTCTGTTTCGCCCCCGGCTTCGCGACGCCGGAAGAGTCGGTCTGCAGGTTGCACATCGTGACCGGCTTCTTCGACTGCGCCGCTTCTCCCGCGATGCCCTTGCCGAGCGGGATCTCGCGGATCACGGGGATCAGCGGTGCGGGGATGCCTTCTTCCGCGACGAGGGTGAGGACGCCGCGACCGGAATCGAGCCGGTGGATCGTCACCGTGTCGGCGTGGAAGCGGGTGAGGAGGATGTCCTTCACCTTGCGCAGCGCGACGGTGCGATCGGGCTCGAACTGGAGCAGGCTGCGGAGGATGTTCGCGAAGTTCGTCATGGCGGGGAGAAACTAACAGACGGGGACGAGACTCGGGACCGGGTGTCGGGGCCGAACTCGAACTCGAGTCTCGAGTACGAGGCTCGGCCCTGGGCACGTGAGTCGGGGTGCGGGGGGCGGGCGGGCGCGGTCCTCGGACCGACCCCTCACCTCCCGCGCAGGAACTCCGCGGCTTCGCCGAGCGGACGCGTCGACAGTGTCACCGGGCGGTGGATGCCGCCGGCGCCGTACCAGTCGAACACTCGCACCTCGATCCGGTGCGACGCCGAGGTCACGCGATCGGTCAGCTTCACCGACTGCTTCTCGTCGAACGCGGTCTTCTTGTTCTCGATGTCGCCGCCCTTGCCGACCGACACGTCGTCGAAGAAGACCTCGTAGGCGTCGTCGACGCCCTCGAAGTTCGCGAACAACGGCTCGCCTTCCCAGTCGCGCGGGATGATCACGTCGAGGCGGTACGTCGCCCAGCCGTCGAGCGCGCCGAAGCCCTGCGCTTCCCAACTCCTCCCGACCTTGAGGAACGTCCACGCGGAGAAGTCGCCGTCCTTCGAGTCGGGCTTGAACAACCAGTCCTGCCCCGTCAGGTCCATCGTGTGCGCCGCCATGCGGTCCTTCACGGCGGCGATCAACCGATCGGGCAGCGCGGACTTCGGACGCGCGTCGGACAAGAGCTCGCGCCGGAACGTCTCGAGCAGGAAGCGCGCGGCCGCACTGCCCTCCGTCGGCAAGGTCGTCACGAGCAGGCGGCCTTCGCCGACCGCGGCCTCGAACGCGAACAGTCCGTCCTTCAGAACCGACAGGTCGTGCGTCTCCCAGAACGCGACGATCGGGTCGACGTGCTCGAAGAGCGGCGCGCCGGGAACGAGTCCCGTCGGATGCAGGTCCTTCACCATCAGGTCGAGGAAGAACTCGGCGGGGATCTCCTTCGTCGCGGGATGCGGCGGGAACCACGGCGAGCCGGTGAGCAACCACTGCTTCTTGCGCACGAACGAGAACGGCTGATCCGCGCACGAGAGAAGCACGCGCGCGCCCTTCTCGAGCCGCGCGACACGATCGGCGTCGAGCGCGGTCACGACCTCGACGTCGCCGTCGGCGCGCGGCAAGACCGGCACGATCCAGAACGTCCAGCGGTTCACGACCGGCTTCGCGCCGCCCGTGAGCGACAGCGACAGCACGACCGGCGTCGGCCGTTCGACCGCCGGCGCGGTGATCGTGACCGTTCCCGCCGACGCGAGCGCGCCGATCTCCAGCTCCGGCACGTCGAGCGCGCCGCTCTGGTCGCCGAACGTCCACTCGAGCTTCGACGCCGGCAGCGGATCGCGACCGTGGTGCGCGATGCCGACCTCGAGCGACGCGCGCGCGCCGGCTTCCAAGGAGCGCGCGGTGTCGCGCTCGAGCAGGAGCATCGTGTCGCCGTGCCAGTCCCAGTCCTCGGGCGCCCACTTCCACTGGTTCGTGTGGTCCGCGAGCCCCATCTGCGCCTGGCGGAAGTCGCGCGCGACCGACACGACGTAGCCGCCGTCGGGGACGATGCCGCGGTACTGCTCGATCTGATCCTTCCGCTCGTTCATCGCGAAGCGGAGCGAGTTCTTCCGCAACGGCGCGAGCACGTCGTCGCCGAAGCGCGCGCGCGTCTTCACCTCCCACTCCTCCTGCGCCTTCTCGTGCAGCGGACGGAACCACTCGCCCGGTTTGCCGGGCAACGTCGCGCGGTCGAGCCACGTGTCGGCCGCGATCGCCTCGCCGAGGAACAGCGGCATCGCGCCGTGCTTCTCGATGAAGTCGTTCAGCCCGTCGAGGCGCGCCGGCCAGTCGTCGTTGTTGCCATAGGGGTGGTCGTCCCAGAAGTCGTGCACGCGATTCCACGCGATCCACGACGAGTCGTCCTCGACGAGCGCGCCGGGGATGCGCGCGTGCGCGCGCTGGTAGAGATCGGTGATGACGTCGAGGCTCGCCGACGCGCCGGTCTCGCAGGTGAGGCTGCGCAGCACAACCGACGGATGGTTGCGGTCGTGCAGGAACAGCTCGTCGAACTCGAGCGCGAGCTCCTCGTGGTGCTCCGCGTCGAAGCGCGGGTGCCACGTCGGGTACTCGATCCACGTCAGCATGCCGGCCGCGTCGAAGCGCTCGAGGATGCGCGCGCTCGGCGCCCACAGGCAGAACTTCACGAGGTTGAAACCGCGCGCTTTCGCCTCGGCGATCTCCGCGTCGATCGTCGCGTCGCTCGGGTCGGGGGCGAGGCCGGGCGGGAAGTAGCCCCAGTCGAGCACGCCGCGGGCGACGAACGGCCGGCCGTTCAGAAGGAACACGCGGCCGTCGGTGTCGACGTTCTTGAAGCCGGCCTGCAGCGCGACTTTGTCCTTCGCGTTGCCCTCCGCGTCCTTCAGCGTGAACGTCACGGCGTAGCGCTTCGGCCGATCGACGTCCCACGCTTCGATGCCCTCGACCGTGATCTCGTGGCGCGCGCCGTCGCTGACGTCCGCTTCGAACTGTTTGCCGTCGACGTCGATCTCCGCGTGGACGGTGCAGCCGTTCGGGTCGCCGACGAGCGGCGCCTCGACGAACAGCACGCCGTTGCGCGCGTCGCCGATCGCCATCACCGACAGGTCGTCGATGAACGGCTCCCACGCGCCGATCAGCTTCACCGAGCGCCACAAGCCGCCGAAGTGGGGCTCGATGATCGGCAGGAAGCCCTGCGTGTTGTGCCCGACGCGCTCGTCGAGCAGCACGGTGACGACGTTCTCGCCGCCGCGCTTCGCGACCGCGCTCACGTCGCAACGGAATGGCGTCCAGCCGCCGAGGTGCTCGCCGACGAACTGATCGTTGAGCCACACCTGCGCGAACGTCGCCGCCGCGTCGAAGTGCAGCAGGAGCTTCCCGTAGCTGAAGCCCTCGGGAATCGTGAACTTCTTCCGGTAAGTCGCGATGCCGTCGAACGAGACGTCGAGCGCGTCCTCGAACGTGCCGGGCACACGCGCTTCGCGCCACTTCGCGTCCGCGGAAGTCGGATCGTCGGTCGTGATCTCCCACGCGCCGTCGAGCGACATCTCCGCGCGATCCGGCGGCGCGGCGAGAGCGAAAGCGAGGAGGACTTCCGCGAGCGCGAGCATCGCGCGCCATTGTCGGCAGCGGACGGTCGGAGTGCAAACGCCCTGCGCGCCGTCACCGCGCCGCGCGACCCGGCTACACTCGTCCGCCCCGCACATGCTCTCCCTCCTCCTTGTTGCACTCTTCCAGATCCCCGCCGACGACTCGGTCATTGCGCCGCTCGTCGCGAAGGCGAAGAGCTCCAACTACGAGGAGCGGCTCGCGAGCTACGACGCGCTGATCGCGCTCGGCGACAAGGGGAAGACAGCTCTCGAGCCGGTCCTGCGCGACGCGGAAGAGAAGGCAGCGAAGGACTTCCTCGACGTCATCCGCTCCGGACCGGGCTCCGCGTTCCGCGGCTGGCTGAAGAAGGAGATCGAGGTCGCGCGCAAAGAGGCGCTCTCGATCATCCGCGACTCGCGCCTCTACCCGGACGACGCGCACGGCGCGGTCGGGCAGCCGCTCGTCGACGCGAAGGTCTCGCGGCTGCGGATGCTGTGGACCAAGCCCGGCACGCTGTTCCGCGAGAAGGTCCCCGACGTCGCGACGAAGCTGTACTACGTGAAGGAGGCCTCCGACTACCTCGCGCGCGCCGGCTTCAAGCCGAACCGGTTCGCCAACCTCGACGAGGCCTACGCTGAGATCGACGAACTCCTCGACGCGCAGAGCCTCGTGATCCCGCCCGCGCAGGCGAAGAAGATCGAGGACCTGAACGACTACAACCAGACTGCGCCGATGTCCGCGACCGACGAGGAGCGGCGCTTCGCGAAGATCCTGAACGACTACCGCGTCATGCTCGGCTTGCAGCCGCTCGAGCTGGACGATCGCCTGGTGTCCGCGTGCCGGAAGCACAGCCAGGAGATGCAGGACATGGATTACTTCGCGCACGAGTCGCCCGTGGCGGAGAACCGCTCGCCGAGCGATCGCGTGCGCAAGGAAGGGTATGGCGGCGGCGTGCTCGAGAACTGCGCGGTCAGCCGCGACGCGCTGGACGCCTTCAACGGCTGGTACACGTCGTCGGGCCACCACCGCGGATTGATCGCGGGCAGCGTCACGCAGCTCGGCATCGGGCACTCCGTCAACCAGGACGGCTCGATGGGCGACCGCTGGACGATGGCGGCCGGCTCGTCCGACTCGGTGCGCGGCAAGAAGAAGGCGAGTCCGCGCCAGCTCCTCGCGCAGCGCACCGCACAGTTGAAGCCCGGCGACGCGGACACCCGCTACCTGCTCGCGCGCTGGTGCATGCGCAACGATCTGCACGACGAGGGCGAGAAGCTGCTCGAGGAGGTCGTGAAGCTCGCGCCCGACCACAAGGCGGCGCACCTCCAGCTCGGCCACGTCCGCGTCAACGGCAAGTGGATGTCGGTCGAGGACAAGATCCGGCAAGACCTCGAGCACTCGTCGATCGACGACGCGCTCGTCACGCTCTCCGCGCGCTTGAAGAGCGACGAGGCGCGCGACCGCCTCGCCGCGATCCGCGTGATGGAGAAAGTCGACGACAAGCGCACGGTGCCGCTCTTGATCGGCGCGCTGAAGGACTCGGCGTCCGAGGTGCGCATCGCCGCGTGCGATCGTCTCGGTGCGATGAAAGCGCCGGAAGCCGTCGGCCCGCTCGCCGCGCTCGTGTCCGACTCGGTGTTCTACGTCGGGCACGCGGCGGCCGCGGCGCTGCACCACCTCGGCGACGACCGTGGCATCCCGACGTTGTTCAAAGGGCTGCGCAGCGGCGACCTGAACGTCCGCATCGACGCCCACCGCCGCGCGCTCGAAGCCACCGGCCAGGACTTCGGCTACTCGTGGGACCTTCCCGACGAGAAGCGCGCGAAGGTCGTCGACGAGTGGGAAGCGTGGTGGGAGAAGGAAGGCAAGAAGGCCGGCGGAGGCGGAGTCGGCAATGGCTGACTTCCGTTTCGAGATCGACCCGGACATCCGTCGCGCGCGGACGCCGCCGAAGGAGATCTACGTCGACCCGGCGGCGCTCGAGCTGCAGCGCGCGCGCGTCTTCGAGCACGCTTGGCTGTTCGCGTCGCCTGCGCACGGCCTCGAAGAGCCGGGCGCCGCGCGACCGTTCACGCTCCTGCCCGGGTGCATCGACGAGCCGCTCCTGCTCGTGCGCGACACGCACCGCAAGCTCCACTGCCTGTCGAACGTGTGCACGCACCGCGGCAACCTCATCGTCGAGAAGGAGTGCGCGGTCACCAACCTGCGCTGCAAGTACCACGGCCGCCGCTTCCACCTCGACGGCTCGTTCGCGTTCATGCCGGAGTTCGACGAGGTGCAGGGCTTCCCGTCCGAGAAGGACTGGCTGCAGAAGGTGCCCGTCGCCGCCTGGCGCGACCTCCTCTTCGTGAGTCTCGCGCCGAGCGCGCCCGCGAACGCCGTGATCGCGGCGGTGGAGGAGCGGCTCGCCGGCATCGACGTCACCTCGTGGGCGTTCGATCCCGCGTCGTCGCGCGAGTACCTCATCGACGCGAACTGGGCGCTCTACTGCGAGAACTACCTCGAAGGGTTCCACATCCCGTTCGTGCACGAAGCGCTGAACGCGGTGCTCGACTTCAAGCGCTACCGCACCGAGTTGTTCGAGCACGGCTCGGTGCAGATCGGCGTCGCGGCTCCGGGCGAGCCCGCGTTCCACCCGCCGGCGGGGCACAGAGACCACGGCGCGCCGATCGGCGCGTGGTACTTCTGGCTGTTTCCGAACATCATGCTGAACATCTACCCATGGGGCCTCTCGCTCAACTCCGTCGAACCGATCAGCGTGAACCGCACGCGCATCCGCTTCCACGCCTTCGTCGCGAAGCCCGACCTGCGCGGCACCGGCGCCGGCGGTGACCTGCATCGCGTAGAGATGGAGGACGAAGACGTCGTGCAGCTGGTGCAGCGCGGCGTCCACTCGAAGCTCTACCGCGGCGGCCGCTACTCGCCGACGCAGGAGGTGGGAGTGCACCACTTCCACCGCATGCTCTCCGAGCGGATGAGCTGACCCACCCGTCTCGCGGCGTCCAACCTCGCGTTCGCGCAGTGCAACCCAATTCACGTCCGCACCTGCCCCTACTGCAGTCCTGAAGCCCACGAAGCCTGCTCGTCACAACTCGCAAGCAGCC
>CAZOLL010000164.1:0-8739 GCA_964580365.1 uncultured Phycisphaeraceae bacterium | reverse complement strand
CCCGGTACTCGGGGCCCGGTCCACGGGCCCCCCGGTCCCGGCGACCGGGCCCCGGTTCCCGTGCCACCGGTTCCCTGGTGGCCCGGCACCCGGGCCCCGCGCGCCGATGACCGGTGACCCGGTCGACAGAGACAGGAGACCCGGCGAACCGGATGCACTCCGGGTCACGGTTTCACGGGTCCCCGGGTCCCCCGGTACCGGCGATCCGGCCCCCGGGGCCGGGCCCCCCGGGGACCGGGGGACCCGGCGGCCGCCGGCCCGGGGCCGGGCGCCCCGGGCGCCGCGGCGCCCGGCCCCCCCGCCCCCGGCGCCCCCCCCCCCGCGACCGGTGACCCGGTTGACAGAGACCCGAGACCCGAGACCGGGCGCGCCGGCGAGCCGGTCCGGAGGCGGTGAACCGGCGCGCTCAGACCGCGCGGACCACCACCTCGATGTTGCCGCGCGTCGCCTTCGAGTACGGGCAGATCTGGTGCGCCGCGTCGACGAGCGCCTGCGCGACGTCCTTCGGCACGCCGGGCAGGCTGACGTTCAATCGCGCGCGCAGCAGGTAGCCGCCGGAGTTCGTGCCGAGGTCGATCTCGGCGTCGACCGCGCGATCGGCCGGAAGCGACACCTTCTTCTGTGCCGCGGCGACGCTGAGCGCGCCGAGGAAGCAGGCCGACCAGCCGACCGCGAACAACTGCTCGGGGTTCGTGCCGTTGCCCGCGGCGCCCGGCGACCGGCGCAGCCGAGCGCGAGCGAAAAGAGGAACGGGGCGAACGTCCGACCGGCGCTCGACCCGCTCACGCGCGCCTCAACTGTTCGTCGATGCTGCGGGTCTTGTCGGTGACGACCTTGCCGGTGTGCAGCGTCGTCTTGCGTTCGACGAGGAGGACCAGGCACTCCTGCTCCGCGATCGGGTTGTGGCGCACTCCCTTCGGGACGACGAACAGCTCGCCCGCGCGCAGCACCACCGTGCGGTCCTCCATCTCGATCTTCAGAACGCCCTTCAGCACGAGGAACAGCTCGTCCTCGTTCTCGTGATCGTGCCACGCGAGCGTGCCGTGGATCTTCGCGACCTTGACGTACGAGTCGTCGAGCTCGGCCACCACGCGCGGCGACCACAGCTCGGTGAGCGCGGCGGCGATCCGTTCGGGAGAGACGACGTCCTGCATCGCGGGACCTCCGGGCGCGGATTGTGCCACGCGCGCGGCCGCGCGACGCGGTCACGTTGCCGGGTCTTTGAACCCCGGCGGGACCTGTCCCTTGACGAGCCACGCGAACGAGAAGGCCACGACGGCCGCGGCCTCCGGCCAGAAGATCGAGACGCTCTCGTGGCGCCACGTCAGGTAGAGGATCCACAGCGACGCGAGCGTCATCACCGCGCCGCAGATTCGATAGGTGTGCAGACGCCGGTCCTTCTGCTTGGACGCCAGGCTCATCGAGGTCGCGCCGAATCGGAACGTGACGAGGTAGATCGCCAACGCGAAGAACACGACGACGAAGATGAAGTGGTACCCGCGGATCCCGGTGTTCATGTAGCACTGGTCGATCGTCGTCTTGAACTTGTCGAGGATCACGTCCGCGTACACCGGCTCCATCGGGAACAGCCCGATCCCCATCGCGGCGATCCCGGTGCAGGTCCACAGGAAATTGTCCCGCGTGCTCGGCGAACGATTGCACGCGAGCAGCGCGCCGACCAGCACCATCGTCGACACGAAGACGTCCCGCATCCCCGTGTAGTAGTAGGCGCTGATCGAGGCGGTGAACGGGATGCCCTCGAACACGCGCCCTCCGATGCGCATGCCGAGCGGCAGGAGGATTCCGATCCATCCGACCATCTGCCGCAGGGTCCGATAGGAAACGACGAAGTCCGAGTCCTTGCTGTGCATGGCGCGCTCTCCTTTCGCGTCGAACGCGGCCCTTCGTGCCGCGCCCCGAGTTCTTCCCGACGGACGCGAACCTAGGACGGGGGGTCCGGGCGGGCAAAGGCAATCGCGAGATGCCGGGGAATTCGCCGGGGGGGCGCCGGGGACGCGCGCCGTGCATCTCGAAGACGGCCCTTCGCGCCGCACGCTCCTGCCGGAGCGGCGCTCATCCAGACCCGGAGAACTCCATGTCGCGTTCGCGCACCTTTGCTCTCGCCCTCCTCGTCGTCGCCGCCCCCACGGCGCTCGCCCAGACCACCGAACGCATCAGCGTCTCGTCCGCGGGTGTCCAGGGCAATGACTCGAGCATCCAGGCGAGCTCCATCACGCCGGATGGCCGATTCATCGCGTTCCAGAGCGACGCGAGCAACCTCGTCGCGGGCGACACCAACCTCTCGCGCGACATCTTCGTGCGCGACCGCCAGCTCGGCACGACGACGCTCGTCAGCAAGTCGTCCGCGGGCATCCTCTCGAACAACATGAGCTTCAACCCGTCGATCTCCGCCGACGGCCGCTTCGTCGTGTTCGAGAGCTCGGCCGACAACCTGGTCGCCGGGGACACGAATGGCTGGCCCGACATCTTCCTCCACGACCGCGCGAGCGGAGTCACCACGCGCGTGAGCGTCTCGACGGGCGGAGCGCAGAGCGACCGCGCGTGCGCGACCGCGACGATTTCCGGGGATGGACGCATGATCGCGTTCGTGAGCTTCGCCACGACGCTCGACCCACTCGCGACGAACTCGGCGCTTCACGTGTTCTTGCGCAATCGATTGGCCGGGACGACTTCGGTTGCCGGCATCGCATTCAACGGGGCGCTCGAGAACGGATCGAGCCTCGAGCCGTCGTTCTCCGCGGACGGACGCTTCTGCTCGTTCACCAGCGACTCGAGCAACCTCGTCAACGGCGCGGGCGGAGGCAGCTACCAGGTGTACGTGCGCGACCTCGTGCTCGGCACCAATGTGATCGTCAGCCGTTCGACCGCCGGGATCGACGGCAACGCGAACAGTCGATACTCGCGGATCTCCGACAACGGCAAGGTCGTCGTCTTCCAGAGCGACGCGTCCAACCTGATCGGCGGCGACACGAACTTCACCTACGACATCTTCACGCGCGACCTGACGACCAACACGACCGAGTTGATCAGCGTGAACTTGTCCGGCGGCATCGCGAACGGCGGAAGCGGTGGCACGGGCCAGCCCGCCGGCATCTCCGCCGACGGCCGCTACGTGTCGTTCGTCTCGTTCGCGAGCGACCTCGTGCCGGCGCCGTCGGGCTGGACGGCGATCTACCGCCGCGACCGAGTGGCCGGCCAGACCACCGTCGAGAGCGTCTCGTCGGCGGGCATCCAGGCGAACAACACGTCGCTGCAGCCGAACATGTCCGCGGACGGCCGCTTCGTGATGTTCAACTCCTTCGCGAACAACCTGGTCCCGGGCGACACGAACGGCACCTACGACGTGTTCGTGCGCGGCCCGCTGCAGACACCGTGGACCAACCTCGGTCTCGGGCTCACCGGCGTCGCCGGAGTCCCGAACCTCATCGGCAGCGGCACGCTCGTGACCGGCTCGTCGGGCAGCGTGGTGCTGAGCAGCGCGAAGCCGTCGTCCGCGGCGGTGCTCTTCCTCTCGCTGAGCAGCTCGCCGGTGACGGTGAACTGCGGGAAGCTCGTGCCCAACCCGCCGGCGTCGGTGCTCGCGCTCACGACGGATTCCCTCGGCGTGATCAATCTGCCGTGGGCCGCGTGGCCCGCCGGCCTGACGGGACTGTCGGTGTACTTCCAGTACGCGCTGCAGGACGCGGCCGCGCCGTGCAACGTCGCGTTCAGCAACGCGCTGAAGGGCGTCGGTCAGTAGTCCGGCCGAGGCTCGCGCGGCGCTTCCGCGCGCTCACTTGCCGAAGCCGGGCAGCTTCGCCGCCTGCTTCACCCACGACGTGATCTTCTTCGCGTCGAAGTCGGCGAGCGTGCGGAGGACCGCGCCGCGCAACTGCGCGTGCGAACCGTCCGGCGGCACGGGCTTCAGCTTCGTGCCCTGGAAGAACGTCAGCCGCACGTGGTTCGTGAAGCCGCCGCACGAGACGAACCAGCCGCGGCCCGGGACGCCGTAGAACGGCATGCTCCACTTGATCGCGCGCGCGACGCCCGGAACGGCGCGCGCGACCAGCGCGTCGAAGCGCGCGGCGATCGCGCGGAGCGGCGCCTGCAACTTCGCGATGTAGCGGCGCACCGCCGCCGGGTCGTTCGCGGACGGAGTTGCACTGGCTTTCGCGACTCGACGCGCGGGCTTCGCCTTTGCGGCTTTCGCTTTCGGTCGCGACGCTTTTCTCTTCGCGGTCCGCTTCACTTGAGCTCGAGCCCCGCCGGCTTCTCCGCCGACGTCGCGATGAACGTGAAGCGGAACTGCCACGCCGCCTGCTGCACGTCCTTCGCTCCGACCTTCACCACCTCGTCCGGCACGCCGATCCATCGCCCGGTCTCGTACCCCTTCAAGGTGCAGCGCTCGCCCTTCGGCAGCACCACGTTCTCGACCCAGATCGAAACCGGCGCGGGAAGCGTGAAGCCGTTGATCGTGTCGACCGCGAGCGTCCGTTGGCCCGTCTTGCCCGAATCGTCGCGCACGCCTTCGATCGTGAGGTAGGTGCCGATGCGGTAGCCGAGCATGCCCTCGGGCGCGGGCACCGACTTCCATCCGAGCGGGAACGGCGGCGGGTCGGCGTGCGGCAGCGCGAACGCGGCGGCGAGGAGGAGGGCGATCGTGGTCTTCATGCCGGGATGATCCTCGCGCGCGGGACGGACCGCAATCCGGAACGTCCGATCGCCTGGCGCCACACGCGTCTCGGTCGACGGCCCGCGGACCGATCGGGAACGGTGGCATCAAGAACGAGCGGCGCGTGCGCGCACCGACCCGACGCTCGCATCACTCTGGAATCCGACACGCTCACTCGAGGACTCCGGGTGCGCGGGGTTCATCGGTGCGTCGCCGTGGGTCGCGCGCACTCGTGTCATCTCCCGACCCTGACCGCAGAACTTGCGCGTTTCCCGAGAATCGAAGCCTCTCGATCTCGATGAGAAGCGTCGGGACACGTCGAAGCCCGCGACGGAGATCGACATGACGTGGAACGAGCTTTCGGAACTCGTGACCGCAGGCGCTGCGTGCGTTGGTGTGGCCATCGGCGGATTCGGTCTCTGGCAGGTCAGGGTGTCTGCAAGAACCCGTCGCGCGGAGTGGTTGGCGTCGCTTCACGAAGGCTTCTTCGGCGGCGATCGGTTCGACAAGGTGCGCGACATCCTTGACTACCGAATGGAGCCGCAGCTTCGAGAGCTGACGAGGGACGTCGTCAGTGGAGCTTGCAGCGAACTCTCGTCGAGCTGGTACGCCTACTTGAACTACTTCGAATTCGTCGGCGGCCTGAAGAAGCTCCGGCAACTTTCGGACGAAGAGATCGACGGTCTGTTCGGTTACTACTTGTCCGATCTTCGCAAGCATGAGTTCATCGTGCGGCTGCTCACGTCGGAGAGTTTCGAGTTGTTGGCCGATTTGTTGGCGAGGTGGAGGCTGAAAGCGGACGCGTCGTGAAGAACCTCTTGTTCGCCTATGGCACGCTTCGTCGCTCGCAACGGGCAACGCATCGGCGCCATGTCGCTCCCGCGCGATTCATCGCGAACGGATCGGTGTCCGGCACGCTGTACGACCTCGGGGAGTATCCCGGGGCGACGGCGAATGGCGATGCTCGTTCGCGAGTCTACGGCGAGGTACTCGAGCTGATCGGGTCCGACGTCGAGCGACGACTTCGAGATCTCGATCGATACGAGGGCGACGAATACCGCAGGCGGCGGGTGCTCATCCGCTGCGCGAACGGCGAACAGCACTTCGCCTGGGCGTATTTCCTGATTCGCAAGCCGCCGCCCACCGCGCGCGTGATCGAGTCGGGCGTCTACCGATCGAAAGCGACGGCTCGCACCAGTCGGTAGGCCGCGCCGTGCGGCGCTCGCGTCGGTTCATTCAACGCGTTCCAGGTCCGTGCGCATGAACGTCGCCCAGTGCTCGCCGTCCGCGCTCGTCTCGCCCACCTCGCGCCAGCTCATCGCGTCGAGTCGGATCGTGAACCGGACGGTGACGCCGCCGGGCCCCGCCATCCGCCACTCGAAGCCGTCCTCGACGAGCGTCACGGTCGCGTCGGTGGCGCCCCACGGGACGTCGTGGCCGTGCCAGCGGTAGCGGCCTTGGGCGTCGTCGAACGACACGAGCACCACACCGTCGTGCACGATTTCGCCGCCGGCGGCGCTCGCCTTCGATCGACTCGTCCCCAGGACCAGGTGGACCGACCCGCCGGCGCGCCGCGTCACCGACTCGATCTGTTCGAACTCCACCTTCGCGCCGTCCGGTCCGACGCTCCATCCGGAGCCCTTCCATTCGCCGACCCAGGCGTCGAGCCGTTTCATCGCGTCGACGCGCGCCGCGTGCGCGGCGTGCATCGGGTTCTTCTCCGGCGCTGCCGCCAACACGACGGCGGTGCACGACGCAAGGAGGAGCGGAATGAGTCGGCGAGAGCGCATGTACGTCTCCGTCACGAGTTCGTCGTTGCCGCGAGCGCGGCGCGGCGGCGCTCGAGGAAGCGCCGCTCGGTCGCGTTGTGCGCGCGCTCGATCGCGGCGTCGGACGCGCGAAGTGCGTCGTCGGCGCACGAGAGCCGCGCGAGCAGGTCGGCGCGCACCGCGTGGAACAGATGGGACTCGCCGAGCGCGGGCGCGAGCGCTTCGACGAGAGCGAGCGCGGCGCGCGGCCCGTCGACTTCGGCGACGGCGACCGCGCGGTTCAGACGCACGATCGGGCCGGGTGCGACGGCGAGCAGTTGGTCGTAGAGCGCGACGATCTGCCGCCAGTCGGTCGCGTCCGCGCGCGCGGAGTCGGAGTGGACCGCCTGGATCGCGGCCTGGATCTGGTACGGCCCGGGCGCGCCGCGCCCGTCGCGCCCGTCGCGCCCGTCGCGCCGAATGCACGCGCGCACGAGCGACTGCCCTTCGTCGATGAGCGCGCGGTTCCACGCGCCGCGATCCTGATCGGCGAGCCGCACGAGCGCGCCGTCCGCGTCGACGCGCGTCCTGCGCCGCGACTCGACGAGCAGCATCAACGCGAGCAATCCCGCGGCTTCGGGTTCATCGGGGAACAGCAGAACGAGCAAGCGTCCGAGACGGATCGCTTCCGCGCAGAGATCGGAGCGCACGAGGCCGTCGCCCGCGCTCGCGAGATGGCCCTCGGTGAACACGAGGTAGACGACCGCGAACACGGCGGCGCGGCGCGCCGGTAGCTCGGCCGCGGACGGCACGCGATAGGGAATGCCGGCGTCGCGGATCTTCGCCTTCGCGCGCACGAGCCGCTGCGCGAGCGTCGCCTCCGGCACCAAGAAAGCGTGCGCGATCTCGGCGGTCGTGAGCCCGCACAAGAGCCGCAGGGACAGCGCGACGCGCGCGTCGAGCGCGAGCGCGGGATGACAGCACGTGAAGATCAACGAGAGCCGATCGTCGCTCACCGCGCGATCGACCGCCGCCACGTCGCCGTCGATTGCGTCGCCAAGCGCGCCGGAGCGCGCCGCATCCACGAGTCGACCTTCGCGCGTCGCGTCCTTCCGCAGCCGGTCGATCGCACGGTGCTTCGCCGTCGTCACGATCCACGCCGCCGGGCTCGGCGGCACGCCGTCCTTCGGCCAGCGCTCGAGCGCCGCCGTGAATGCGTCCGACACCGCTTCCTCCGCGACGTCGAGGTCGCCGAACACGCGCGCGAGCACCGCGACCGCGCGGCCGAACTCGTCGCGGAAGACGCGCTCGATCTCTTCGGTCGCGATCAACGCGCTTGGCCCGGCGCGGACTGGAACGGCCGCACTTCGATCGGCAGCCCGATCGCGCGCGCGAAGCGCATGGCCCAGTCGAGCGCGACGTCGAGATCCGATGCGTTCAGGATCACGAAGCCGCCGAGGTGCTCCTTCGCCTCCGCGTACGGGCCGTCGGTGACGAGCACTTCGTCGCCCTTCGCGCGCACCACGGTCGACACGCTCGCGGGGTGGAGCCCGCCGTTGAACACCCACGCGCCGGACGACTTCAGCTCCGCGACGAGCGCGCCGACGTCCTGCATGATCTTGCCGAGCGCGGCCATCGGCGGCGGCGGTCCGTCGGGCTGGATGATGCCGAGGAGGTACTGCTTCATCGCGATTCTCCCGTCGTGGTGGCGATCCGCGACGTGAACGGATGCCGCCGCACTCGATCGACAGAGAAACTCGGGGAACACATCACCGGCTGGAGCTGCGGCTCTCCGAACTCGACTCGACTCGGCCTCGCGCGAGCGCCGCGTCGTGCGCGCGCCCGAGGACGAGCTGCGCGACGAGCGCGCCGCACAGCGCGAGGAACATGTCCCACTGCGTGTCCCACGGGTCGCCCTGCGTGCCGAGGAATGCGTCGGCGCCGGCGCCGCCGACGATCGCCGCGAGCCACTCGAGCATCTCGTACACCGCGCTGATCGAGAGGCAGACGCACGCGACCACGAAGAACCGCCAACCGCGGCCGCGCACGACTTCGAGCCGCGTGAGCACTTCGCGCGCGACGATCGCCGGCACGAAGCCCTGCACGAAGTGCGCGAGGCGGTCGAAGTGATTGCGCTCGAAGCCGAACACGTCGCGCATCCACTCGCCGAGCGGCTCGCGCGCGTACGTGAAGTGCGCGCCCCACGCGAGGACGAGCGCGTGCAGGAAGATCAGCCGGTAGGCGAGCGACGTGAGCGGGAAGCGCCGTGCGGTGAGGACGAGGATCGGCGCGGCGATCACGATCGGCGCGACTTCGAGG
>CAZOLL010000163.1:0-8759 GCA_964580365.1 uncultured Phycisphaeraceae bacterium | reverse complement strand
CGGGCGTCTGACGGCGCAGTCGCTCAGCGACCGCCGCCGCCGCTCTCGGCCGGCGGCTTCTCCCCCGCCGGCTTCTCTTCCGGCTTGTCGGCAGGCTTCTCGGGCGGTTTATCCGCAGGCTTGTCCCCCGCCGCCGGCGCCGACGGATCGGCCGGCTTCTCGCCGGCGGGAACCGTTTCGCCGGCCGGCGCACTCGCGGCCTCGGGCTTCTTCTCGGGGAACTCCGCGCCCTTCGTCACGAAGTTGAAGAGGCGGTAGCTCATGACGCGGTAAACGTCGGAGCGGTCCGGCACGCGCACGTAGCGCTTGCTGTCTTCCTCCTTGCCGATCTCGAACACGAGCGTCGAGCCGTCGGCGAGCTTCGCGGTGACGCGCGCTTCCGGCGGCTCGAGGCCGAGATCGGAGAGCTTCTTGTCGCCGGGCGCGAAGCCGTCGCACTTCAACTCCGCGACCGTCGTCGCAAGCGAATTGCCGGTGTAGCGGTTCATCAGCCCTTCGACCGGCTTCACGACCTTCCAGTCGTCGTCGTCCGTCGCAACCGGTGCCGCGGGTGCCGCGGGTGCCGCGGGTTGCGACGCGTTCGGATCCGTCGGCGTCGGTGCCGGCGGCGTCGTGAGCTGGCGCTGCACCACGATCGTCTCGTCGGCCTTCACGATCTCGAACTCGCGCACCTGCTTCGCGTCGCTCTTGAAGATGGTCTTGTCGCGCCACGCGCCGCGCGCGTTGTCATCCTTGTCGAACACGTGGTGCACGTTCTTCGCGACGAGGATGACGTCGCTCGCGTCCGCGGGTGAGCGCAGGTAGACGCCGCGGAAGTCGCTCGTGTTCTTGCCGACGACGAAGCGCGCGACCTCCTCGCCGGAGTTCGTCTTCGCGGTGACCTCGATCGCGTTCTTGCCTGCGACGTCGAAGTCGGCGTGCTTCGCCGGATTCGCGGAGACGATGATGCCGTTCGGGATCTGCGCGAGCGATTCGACCGCCTGCTTCACCGCCGACTGGTCGGCGAGCGCGTCGCCTTCGGACGCGACCAGCCACTGGTCGCCCTTGCGCACGAGCGAGGTCGTCGAGTCGCCTTTCTTCACGGAGAGCTCGGCGATCGACTCGGGTGCGGCGCGCGGGAAGAGGTACTTTCCCGTCGTCGCGGTGCGCGGCTGGTAGTGGTCGGTCCAGACGAACTTCTCCGCGGCGAGAACTCCGATCTGCAGTGCGAGCAGGACGAGCAACCCGAGGTTCAGTCGGTTCACGAGGACGCCCTCCCGGCCGTACGCCGCACGACGAACACGCCGATCCCGATCAAGAGCACGATGATCGGCATACCGGCCATCCCGAGGTACTTGATCGCTTGCTTCTCGGTACCCGACAGATCGGCGCGAACCGACGGCGGCGTCGAGTCGCGCGTCTGCAGCTCCGACAAGGCGCTGCCGGTCGTGAGGCGCGAGATCAGGAGCGTGAAGAACTCGAGGTTGCCGCGCAGCGCGCGCAGCGAGCCGTCCTGGAGGAAGCGCGAGCCGCCGATCACGATGATGGAGGTCTCGGGCGATTCCTTCCGGACGAACACCGGCTCCGCTTCTGGAGCGGACGCGGGCGCCGATGCCGGAGCGGATGCGGGCGACTCCTGCGTCCCGGCCGTCGCCGCCGGCGCGGCCGGCGCGACCGGAGGTTCGGCTGCGGGCGCGGGAGCCGGCGCGGGGTCCTGACCGTCGGCG
Organism: uncultured Phycisphaeraceae bacterium; assembly: GCA_964580365.1. Taxonomy (GTDB): domain Bacteria; phylum Planctomycetota; class B15-G4; order B15-G4; family JADJEK01; genus CAZBOK01. Next base: position 7,053 of record CAZOLL010000163.1, on the reverse strand, counting down.
TAGAGACCGCCGCCCGGCTTGTCCTTCTTGCCGCCGTCGACCGGCTCCGTCGCCGGCGCGACGCGGTTCCCTTCGCCGTCGTCGCCTTCGTCCTCGTCGTCGCCGTCGTCCTCGTGATCCGCGTGATCGTGATCCGCGTCCTCGTCCGCAGCGCCGAAATCGGGACCGGCGCCCTTGTTCGTCACGCCGGCGGGGATCGCGCGGTTCTCGAAGAACGTCGTGAACTTGCCCTTCAGCAGCCCGACCATGTCGAACTGCTTGTAGTCCTCGAGCCGCTCGGGCGGCTGCATGCGGTTCTGGTCGAGGTCGAAGAAGCGCTGCTGCTGCCACGCGCCCGGCGTCGTGCGCGCGAGCACGACCGCTTCGACTCCCGGCGGCGGGTTCAGTTGGATCGACGACGCGAGGAAGAGGAAGAAATCCTTCGTCTGCGCCATCAGCGCCGACTCGGGATCGAAGTTGCGGTCGAGCAGATGCGGCACGAAGTACTTCGGGGGCTGCAGCAGCTGGTAGTAGCACATCTGGTCGAGCACGAGGTTCTTGTCGACCGTGATGCCGTAGTGCCGGAAGAACTCGTCGTTGTCGCCCGGACGTTCCGCGATCTGCTCGGAGCGCTCTTCGATGTCGAGCGTGTCGGCGATCAGCACGAGCTTCCCGCCGCGCATGACGAACTGGTCGATGTGGAACTTCGCGACGTCGGTGAGGCCCTTCGTGTTCGCGAGCACGAGCAGCGAGACATGCGGCGGGATCTCCTGCGCGACCGGCACCTTCTCGACCTTGAACTGGCGCTCGAGCTCCTTCTTGACGATGGTCCAGTTCTGATCGATGTCGTTCTCGTCGCGCGGCATGTTGCGACCGAGCTGCGCGGCGATGTCGGGCGGCAGTCCCTCCGGCAGACCTCCGACCGAACCGAAGCCGATCGTGATCTCTTCCTTCCGGGACAGCTTGGCGATCGCCATCCCGATGTCGAACTCGAGGCGTTCCGGCGGGTAGGCGACCGGGAGCACCTCATCCGGCTTGCCGCCGTAGCTGATCACCATGCCGCAGAACGCGGTGAACACCTGGATGGTGCCCTCCTTGTTCGCGCCCTGCATCTGCACGTCCTGCAAGCCGGCGGCGCGCGCCTCGGACTCGATGTCCGGCTCGTCGGTCGGGTCGCGCCAATCGATGCTCACCTTGCCGTTCGAGCGAGCGGCGAACTCGTCGACCAGGTCCTTGATCTTCCGCGGAATCACCGAGTACTGCGGGTTCTCGCCGAATCGTTTCGACGACACGTACACGCGGATCGTCGCCAGATCGTCGAGTCCGTGCAGGAGGTCGACCGTCGCGGGCGACAGCGTGTACAGCTTGTCGCGCGTGAGGTCGAGGCGCGCGAAGTGTCCGAGCGCGAGCCAGTTGATCAGCACGAGGTTCGCGGCGACGAGGACGATCGTCATCCAGAACGCGCGCTTCCGACGGGCGGGAGTGGTCTTCATGGTCATTCCCCTCGTCAACGCTTCCGCACGGCGGCGACGTTCAACATGAGGAAGAACGTCAGCACCGCGGCGTAATACAGGAGGTCACGGGTATCGAGCACACCCCGCTGGATGTTCTCGAAGTGCGACATCAGCGACAGGTTCACGAGCACGTCGGAGATGCCCTTCGGGAACACGTCCGCGAGCTGACTCGAGCCGATCATCACGAGGAACAGCGAGATCACTGCGCCGAGGATGAACGCGACGATCTGGCTGCGCGTGAGCGCCGACGCGAACAAACCGATCGCAAGGTAGGCGCCCGCCATCAGGAGCGCGGCGATGTAGCCGCCGAGGATCGGGCCGAGGTCGATGCTGCCGGCGGCGGTGAACGCGACGATGATCGGGATCGGCACCGTGAGCAGGAGCGCGACGCCGATCAGGCCGAGCGCGGCGAGGAACTTGCCGATCACGATCTCGTGCTCGCGCATCGGCATCGTCATCAGCGTCTCGATCGTGCCGATGCGACGTTCTTCCGCCCACATCTTCATCGAGACCGCGGGGGCGAGGAACAGGAACACCATCGGCAACAGGTAGAAGAAGCTCCGCATGCTGGCTTCGCCCGCCGCGAAGTAGTCGGGGCTGAAGAAGAAGAACCACCCCATGAATCCCAGGAACACCACGAGGAACACGTAGGCGACCGGGGTCTTGAAGTAGGTGCGAAACTCCTTGCCCGCGATCGTGAGTGCGTGGTTCATGAGCGGCCCTTCCCGGTGGCGGTGACGCGGCTGAACACGTCCTCGAGCGTCGCTCGCTCGAGGCGCAGCTCGCCGAGGACCCAGTGGTTCTTGACCGCGGTCTTGAACAGCTCTTCGCCGAGCGCGTCGCCGGACCCGCGCACCTCGACGGCGATCCAGCCGTGCTCCGAGCCCTTGACCTCGACGCTCGCGACGCCGGAGACCTGGCGGATCGCGGAGGTGATCGCGTCGGAGGCGCCGCCCTTCACGAGCACGCGCCAGAGCGCGCCGCTCGCGCGCGCGGTGTCGGCCACGAGCTGCGAGGGCGGGCCGTCCGCGACGATCTTGCCCTGGTTGATGATCAGCGCGCGGGTGCAGGTGCTCTGCACCTCGGACAGGATGTGCGTCGACAGGAGGATCGTCTTGTTCTTCGCGATCTCCTTGATGAGTTCGCGGATCTCGACGATCTGGTTCGGGTCGAGGCCGGTCGTCGGCTCGTCGAGGATCAAGAACTGCGGGTCGTGGATCAGCGTCTGGGCGAGGCCGACGCGCTGGCGGTAACCCTTCGACAGCTCGCTGATGTCCTTGTGCGTGACGGCGGAGAGGCCGCAGGTCTCGATCATCTCGCCGACACGCGCGTCGCGGCGCGCGCCGGACAGCCCGCGGACGCGGGCCGTGTAGCGCAGCGACTCGACGACGCCGAGCTCCTCGTACAGCGGCGCCGATTCGGGGAGGTAGCCGAGGCGCTTCCGCGCCTCGAGCGGCTGTTCGAGGACGTCGAAGCCCGCGATCTCGATCTCGCCCTCGTCGGGGTCGAGGTAGGTCGTGAGCATGCGCATGGTGGTCGACTTGCCGGCGCCGTTCGGCCCGAGGAAGCCGACGACCTCACCCTCCTTCACCTCGAAGGAGATGTCGTCGACCGCCACGGTCGGTCCGAACGTCTTCCGCAGTCCGTTCACGCGGATCATCGGGGAATTCTCCTGCCGCGCCGCGGGTGCGGCGCCGGGTCGGCGTTCGATCGGGGTCGAGCTTCGGTTCATCCGAGTCATTCGCGTCAGTCGTGAAGCGGCCGGGGTGGGCGGGCGGACTCCGTCGGGAGACGCGTTCTCGGGGCTCCGCGCCCTCCGGTCTTCGTGGAAAATGGGCCTCTCTCTTACCTGCGCCGGGACTTCGGTCAAGGACGATCGGTGCGCCGGGGGAGGCCGTGCGCGTCACCCACCCGCTCGTCGGGAAAACGCGAAGCGACGGATACGGAGGGCGAGGGACGAGTGTTTGCAGGTCGCGCGCTCCGGCGCTCGACGCATCCTGCCGCAGCCGGTGTCGACCAGGTGGGATCGTCCCGCGCGGACACGGTCCGAATCGGTGTGCGTCGACTTCGTGGATCGAATTCAGTGCGGTCGTTGGCGTCGCCGTGACCGACGGTGACCTGCCGCGACTGGAGGTTGGGCGGGCTCGCTCATCAGCTCTTCATCCGCGAGCCGAAACGGAAACGGGACACAAGGATTTCGACGAAGACCGCGAACAACCCGCACCGAGCGCGCGTCCGAGTGTGCGGCTCGAAAGAGCCGCCAGGGTTGCCGCCACGGTTGTAAAAAAGGCTCCCCCTCTTTCCCCCCTAATCTCCTATCCGGAGCCGAACCCCTGGTCCTTCTCGCACGACGGCCGCCCGGCAGCGGCCGTCGTTTTTTGTTGGCCGTGCCTCGCGGATCGAATTGAAAGAAGGATCAGACGCGCGGCGGGCCGGACGCCGGGGCGTCGCGCTTCGGCGAGTAGACGGAGATGCCGTTGCCCCCACGCGCGAGGACCTCGCGCAGCGCGACCTCGGCGTTCTTCATCACCGAGTCGAAGAAGAGCGCGTTCTTGTTCTCGTAGGTCGCGACGCCGGCGGAGAGAGTGATCGACACGTTGCGCCCGTCGATCTCGAACGACATGTCGTTCAGAGCGTCGCTCACGCGCTGCATCAGGATGCGCACGCCTTCCGACCCGGTGTGCGGGAGGATGAGGATCATCCGCTCGCCGACCTTGCCGAGGAAGTCCGACGCGCGCGACATCTGGTGCACCAGGCTGACGACGCGCTCCTCGATCTGATCGCGCACCCGGAAGCCGTAGAGGTCCTTCAGGTGGTCGATGCGGTCGATCTGGAACAGGGAGCAGGTGAGCGGGTAGTCGTACCGGCGCGCGCGACTGAACTCGATCTTCAGGAGATGAAGGATCTGCGCGTAGGTGAAGAGACCCGCTTCCGAAGTGAATGACTCCATCGAGTCGTGTTCCGCCATGACCGAGCTCCCGTCATCTCTTTCCCTCGGTCCGCGGACCGCCGCCGGCCGTGCCACCGGCCGGGGTTGGATGGGAATTCTAGAAGGCATCGGTCTGCCTCATCGAACAAAGCCGACCGCACCTTGAACCAAATCACCGCGCAGGTCGAACGCCGGCGGGCACGGTCGGGGCTGCAAAAAATTTTCCCCCTGTTCGGGGGAAAATTAAGCTCCGCGTCCTCGCACTGACGATCAGAGATGGCGGTTGGGGAGGGAAGGGCTCCGACCGGCCAGCCTCGAGGACGCGGGTGCTTTCGTGGATGTGGGGCCGACCGCGCGTCATTGCGCCGCCGACCGAGGCGCACGAAGTGTAACACGGGGTTTTCGATGCGCCGGACGACCCCCTTCATTTTCTGGATCGTTCGCCGGAAAGAATCGGCCGCGAGAACCCGTTGATGGTCGTGCGCTTGAGAGAGTCGAGACGCGCCGAGCTGTATCGATCCTGGGCCCGGATGCTCGATGCGGGCGTCCCGGTGCTCGCCGTGTTCGAACATTCGAAGTTGCCGTTCGGAGGCGCGGAAACCGCACGTCTGATCGACGCCCTGCGGCACGGGGTCGGTCGCGGCGCGGGGATCGCCGAGTCGCTCGAGACCGTCGCACCCACCACCATCCCGCCGATCCATCGCGCGGTGATCGCCGCCGCGGAGCGGAGCGGGCACGTCGCGGACGCGTTGCGCGAACTGGCCGACGACGACGAGCGCTCGGCGGCCGAGCGCGCCGCAATCCTTCGCGCCTCCGCCTATCCGATCGCGTTGTTCCACCTCGCGGTGTTCGCGACGAACGCCGGCACGGTGCTCGTCGCGCCGGGCGCGACGCTCGTCCGCATCCTCCTCCTGGTCGTTCCGGTGGACGTCGCGCTGGTCCTGCTCTTTCAGGTCTTGCTCGGCACGTTCGCGTCCGGCTCGGTCACTCGATTCGTGCGCTCGCTCCCCGGCGTCGGCGGGGCGATCCGCGTGCGCGACCATTCTCGTTTCTTCCGCGCGGTCGCACGTCTCTACGAAGCCGGCGTTCCGATCCGCGACGCGGCGCAAGGCGCGACCGCCGCGATCGCGGACGACGGGATCCGCGACCAGGTCATCGGAGCATTCGGCCCCGCGAAGGACCCGGAGCCGTTCGCGACGGTCGCGCGCCGCATCCCCGCCGTCGAGTCCTCCGCGCTCCTCTGCATCGTGACCTCGGAGCCCGCGGGAGAACTGGGCCAAGGGCTCGAGCGCGCCGCCGCGCTCACCCACGAACGCTGGCTGTCGTCGAGCACGCGCATCGGTCGCATGACGGGCCGCCTCTTGTTCCTCGCGGCCGCCGTCTATGCCGCGTGGACCATCCTCTCGTTCTGGATCGGCTACTTCGATCAGTTCAAGAAGCTGCGCTGACGCGCGCGCGCTCAGCGGTGCTCGAGGATCGCGAAGAACCTCGGGTCGTCCCGCAGCGATTTGAGGTCGCCGTCGCGTCGCGCCCAGACCGCGTCGCTGAATCCGTTGTCGACCGCGTTCTTCAGCGCGTCGAGCGCCTCTTCCTTGCGCCCCTGGATCGAACGGATGCAGGCGATGTTGTACCAGGCGCTCTGCTTCATGACGCCCGGCTCGGGGTCGTCGAGGATGCGCCGGTAGACGTGCTCAGCCTCTTCGTATCGGTCGAGCTGCTGGTGGTGGTATCCGAGGTCGAACACGACGTCCATCGCCCAGTCGCGGTAGCGCCGCGCGCGCTCGACGTCCCAATCGGTGTGGTCTTTCGATCCTGCGCGGTCGGCGTGCTCCCGCGCGACCGCGAGCTTCCCTGCGGACTCGGCTTCGAGAACCGCGATCTTCTCGTCGATCGGTCCGTTGATCCCCGCCTTGGCGAGCGAGAAGCGGACGTACTGGCTGAGCTTCGCCCAGATCACCATCCGCTCCTCGGCGTCGCCGAGTCGGGGCGCCTTGAAGACGGGATTCGAGAAGTAGTCGAGGATCTCGAACTCCTGGCTCGGCGTCCGTGTGAGCAGCGGCTGCAGGCGCTCCAAGAGATCCGGCGGACGCGCCTCGTTCATCGCCATGACCGCGAGGCTGCGGAGCACGAAGTTGAATCGCGGATCGCCGGCGATCGCCATGACGCGGTCGGTCTGGCCGGCGTCGAACTCGAGCACTCCGCGGAACTGTCCGTCGAAGAAGCCGGGCATGGCGCCGTCGAGCATCACTTTCTCGAGTTCGACGATCGTGTGAGCGACGAAGACGCGTTCGAGCGAGTCGGGTCGCACGGTCCCCGCGCGCGCGGCGGACGCGAGCGCGAGCACGGCGTCCCCGCTGAGCGCCGCCGTCATTTCGAGGTCTGCACGGACGGCCGCGTCCGTCTCGCGCGCGAGCGCGAGCGCGACCTGCGCCGCGGCGACTTCGTCGGTCGCTTCGCTCTCGAGCCGCGCTTGAAGCCACGCCACGCCCGCGCGACGCACCCGCGGCCTTTCGGACGAGAGGAACTTCGTCGCGAGCGCGTTTCCTTCGTCGGTCGTGAGGTGGAGCAGCCGCCGCTCTGCGGCGCGGCGCACCATCATCCATTCGGAGTCGAGGTCGCCCCATTCGGCGG
>CAZOLL010000162.1:0-8781 GCA_964580365.1 uncultured Phycisphaeraceae bacterium | reverse complement strand
GAACGAGGGAACGCAGTTCTCGACGCCGCTCCTCGGCCGCACCAGGTCGATCAACCACGGATGCACGTGCAGGTCCATCAGCGGGAGCACGCCGGACGCGGGGTACGACCACGGCTCGACCACCGGGAAGAGGACGTAGAACGGCAGGCAGAGCAGGTAGTTCAAGCCGTACACGAGCACGGTCATGCGGAGGCGCGGGACGTCGTCCCGGCGGTCGTACGCGTGCGCGCTGCCGACCAAGAGCGCGGGGAACAGGATGAGGTACGCGAACGTGAGGACGATCGAGACGGGCGGCCACGAGAGTTGCTGGATGGTCGCGACCAGCGCGCCTTCGGCGCCGGCGATGGCGCGGGTGAAGTCGACGCCGACCGCGTGCGTGAAGCGCCCGTCGTTCTTCGTCTCGAGCAGGTCGACCACGAAGACGAGGAGCCAGATCGCGAGCGCGAAGCGCGTCGCGGCGCGACGCGGCATCTCGCGCCACGTGTCGATCGCGTGGCGCACCGGGTTCCCCGCCACGGCGAGCCGCAGGTAGAACAGCACGCAGGCGACGATGAGCCCGGTTTGGAGCAGCCCGACGAGGGTCTTCATGAAGCGTGGGAACCGATCGCGGAAGCTAGCACAGCCCCGCTTTTCCCTTCATCGGCATTTCACGCGCGCGGCGTTCGCACCGCGCGCGCCGCTCGCGGCCGCCGGGGGTGACTGGTGATCGACATCCGGGACGTCGAAGCGGCGCGAGCACGACAGGGCGCGGACGTCGTCCGCACGCCGCTCCTGTTCTCGCGCCGGCTCTCGGAGGAGTGCGGCGGGGCGGTGTGGCTGAAGTGCGAGAACCTGCAGCGCATCGGCGCCTTCAAGCTGCGCGGCGCGCTCAACTGGGTGCGCGCGCACGAGAGGGAGGCGCGCGCGCGCGGCGTCACGACGTTCTCGTCCGGCAACCACGGGCAGGCGCTCGCGCTCGCGGCGAAGCTGGCCGGCGCGCGCGCGGTGATCTTCGTGCCGGAGACGGTGGCGCGCGTGAAGGCCGAAGCGATCCAACGCCACGGCGCGCGGCTCGAGCTCGCGGGCACGACGTCCGCGCACCGCAAGGAAGCCGCGGAGGCCGCGGCCGTGCGCGAGGGCTTTCTCATCGTGCCGCCGTTCGACGACCCGTTCATCGTCGCGGGACAGGGCACGATCGGCCTCGAGGTCGTCGAGCAGCTCGCGGAAGTCGGCGCGCGCCCCGATCTCGTGCTGTGTCCGACCGGCGGCGGCGGCATGGTCGCTGGCTGCTCGCTCGCGCTCGCGGATCGCGCTCCCGGCGCGCGCGTGTTCGCGGTCGAGCCCGCGAGTGGCGACAAGATGCGACGGGCGCTCGACGCCGGTGCACCGGTGACGATCGATCCGCCGGTGACCATCGCGGACGGGCTGATGCCGCTTCGGGTCGGGGACCTGAACTTCGCGATCGCGAAGGCGCACGGTGTCCGCGCGCTTGCCGTCACCGACGACGAGATCCGCGCCGCGATGCGCTTCATCGCGGAACATGCGAAGCTCGTGGTCGAGCCGTCGGGCGCGGCGGGCGTCGCCGCGTTGCTCGCGAAAAAGCTCCCGATCGAAGGCAAGACCGCGGTCTGTGTGCTGTCGGGCGGCAACGTGGAGATGGACGCCTTCGCGCGGATCGTGGGGTGAGCGCGCCTCAACGCGCGCGCGGATGCGCCTTCTCGTAGACCTCCTGTAGTCGGCGCGTGTCGAGGTGCGTGTACACCTGCGTGGTCGCGAGGTGCTCGTGGCCGAGAAACTCCTGCACCAGGCGGAGGTTCGCGCCGTGGTTCAGCAGGTGGGTCGCGAACGAGTGGCGCAGGGTGTGGGGCGACGCGTGCGCGTCGAGGCCGGACTTCGCGAGGTAGTCCTTCAAGAGCCGCCGCACGCTGCGGTCGGTGAGGCGCGTCGGCTCCTTCTTTCCGCCGCGCTCGTTCACGAACAGCGCGCGCTGCACCGACGGAGAGCCGCGGCCGGGTGAGACGCGCGACTTGCGGCGCGCGAGCCAGAGCGCGAGCGCCTTCACCGCCGGGTCGCCGAGCATCGCGAGTCGTTCCTTCTTGCCCTTGCCGCGCACGCGCAGGCTGCCTTCGCCGAGGTCGAGGTCGGGAAGCTCGGCGCCGACGAGCTCCGCGACGCGGATGCCCGTCGAGTAGAGCGTCTCGAGGATCGCGCGGTCGCGGACCGCTTTGAACGAATCGCCTTCGGGGGAGGCGAGCAGTCGCGTGATCGCGCTCTCGTCGAGGACGCGCGGCAACGGACGATCGCGCTTCGGGCGCCGCACGGCGAGCAGCGGGTTGCCGTCGACCTCGTCGTTCTCGGCGAGGAAGCGGAAGAACGAGCGCAACGCGGAGAGCTTGCGCGCCATCGACGACTTCGAGCGCTCGCCGGCGCCGTCCTTGCCCTCGCGGTAGTGGACGATCCACTCGCGCACGAGCAGCGGGTCGACGTCGGCCGCGCTCGTCGCTCCGCGCGCGCGCGCGAACTCGACGAACTGCACGAGGTCGGTCGAGTAGGCCTTGAGCGTGTGCGGCGACGCGGCGCGAGCGCCGCGCAGGAACGCGAGGAATCGATCGATCGCCGCGAGGAGATCGATCGCGCCCGGCCCACCGGTCGCACCGGTCGCACGGGACCCGCCGCGTGCCCTCGCCACCATGTCGCGTCACGATATCTTTGCGTCGATGGCGATTCACGAACGGCGATTGCAGGCGCGAGACGGGCGCGCGTTCGACGCGCTCGGCGCGTTCCTTCGGCTCCGCGGCGATCGTCCCGCGGTGCTCCTCGACGGCGGTCTCGGCCGCGTCGATCGTCCGACGCGCGTGCTGTTCGAGCCGTTCGAGGTGTTCTCGATCGCCGCGGGATCGGATCGCTTGCCGGAAGGACTCGACCCGTTCGCGCGGCTGTTGGTCGAGCTGAAGTCGCTCTGCGGCGACGTCGTCGCGCCTGCGCGTCGTCGCGCCGGCGCCGCGGGGTTCTTCGGCTACGACCGCGGCCGCCACCTCGAACGGATGCCGCGCACGGCGGCGATCGAGACCGCTGTGCCCGACTTGTGGTTCGCGTTCTTCGACCGCGGCATCGAAGTCGACCCGAGGACCGGCGAGGCGGCCGCGTTCGTCGAGGATCTGCCCGGCCGCGCGCTCGAGGAAGATCCCGAGCGGATCCTCGACCGCATCGAGCGCACGCTCGCTTCGCCGGCGCCCGCGCTCGGCGGCGGCGACGCCGGCGTTCTCGCGAGCAACTTCGCGCCGGACGCCTACCGCGCGGCGGTCGAGCGCGTGCGCGAGCTCATCCGTGACGGCGACGTGTACCAGGTCAATCTCTCGCAGCGCTTCCGGGCGCCGTTTTCCGGCGACGCGCTCGCCGTCGCAGCGCGGCTGCGCGCGATGAACCCCGCACCGCACGGCGCGATCGTCTCGGCGCCCGAGTTCACGCTGGTGTCGGCGTCGCCCGAGTCGTTCCTCGAGACGCGCGGCGAGCGCGTCGTGACGCGTCCCATCAAGGGCACGCGCCCGCGCGGGACCACGCCGGCGGAGGACGCGCAACTCGTGTCCGAGCTCGCGGCATCCGCGAAGGACGGCGCAGAACTGGCGATGATCGTCGACCTCGAGCGCAACGACCTCGGCCGCGTCGCGAAGTTCGGCTCCGTTGCGGTGGTGGAGGCCTCCGCGATCGAGCACCACCCTTCGGTTCTGCACAAGGTGGCGACGGTCGAAGCGCGCCTCCGCGACGGCGTCACGCGGGCCGACCTCCTGCGCGCGACGTTCCCGGGCGGGTCGATCACCGGTTGTCCCAAGATCCGCGCGATGGAGGTGATCGAGGAGATCGAGCGGACGCGGCGCGGGGTCTTCACCGGCTCGATCGGCTTCGTCGGGTTCGACGGCGACCTGTCGCTCAACATCGCGATCCGGACGCTGGTCTTCGAGCGGAGCGAGGTGCACTTCCACGTCGGCGGAGGAATCGTGCTCGACTCGGATCCGGACGCAGAGTACCGCGAGACCCTCGTCAAGGGCGGGGCGCTCGCGCGAGCGCTCGGGTGCGACCGGCTCGGTGCCGCGGACCCGGATCGCTAGAATCCCGCCGGTCCGCGCCCCGCATCCGCGCAGGAGTTCGAAACATGCTCGCCCGTTCGCTCTTGGTGCTCTCGTTCGCGTCCCTGTTGTCGCTCTCGGCCCTCGCGCAGGACCCGCCGAAGCCGGCGGAAGCCGGCCCCTCGCCGGCGAACGGCCTGAAGGAGGTCGAGGCCGCTCTCGCGGCGCGGCGCACGCCGAAGGAAGAGGAACGCAGCGCCGCCGACGAGCGGTTGGTGAAGGCGGTGGACGGGCTGACCTCCGACTTTTCGAAGTATGACGACGCCGGGAAGAAGAGCGTGATCGACGCGATGGGGAAGGTCTTCGTGGTGCGCACCGACGAGAACGAAGACCGGATCTACGGCGCCGCGGCCGCCGCCCTCTCGGACATGGGGCCGGAAGCCGCGGGGGTGCTGATTCGCGCCTACAAGCTGAAGCACATCGAGAAGAAGCCGGACGCGCGCGCCTCCATCGTCGAGGCCCTCGGCAAGCTCAAGGACCCGAAGCAGATCGAGTTCTTCTCCAAGCTCTTGAACGACAGCGACACCAAGGTGGTGGTCGCCGCCATCACGTCGCTCGCCGAGTTCAAGGACGCGGACGCGAAGATCCGCAAGGCGGTCGCGGAGACGCTCGTGAAGCAGTACGCGAACACGAACAACCTCGACGCCAAGGAGAAGGGCAAGAACCCGACGTTTCACCAGCGCCTGCTCGACATCGAGCAGCCGATGAACGATGCGCTCGGCAAGCTCACCCTGCAGAGCTTCACCGACTCGGCGGCGTGGGAGAAGTGGTTCAACGACAACCGGAACAAGAAGTGGTGAACGGCCGCAAGGCCGCGCTCGCCGCTCTTCTGCTCTCGCTCGCGCCCGCGTGCAGCGACCGCGATCGTCCGTCCGATTCGAACGGCTCGTCACGTCCGGCGCAGGATCGCGTGGTGCACGCGCTGGCCGGCGGCGACGAGCGGTTCTCGGTGGTCCTGGCGCCCACCCGAGGTCGGACCGAAGGCGACCTCCTCGTCTCCGGCGAGATCGGACGCGCAGTGGGGCGGTCCTCGGTCACGGCGCTCTCGCTGCACGTGTATCGCAACGCGGTTTCGCGGAAGCGCGGCGAGCCGGCCCCCGTCTCCGACGCGACGCCGATCGCCGTATCGCCGCTTTCGGTGTCGCTGGCCGGCGCGGACGGGCCGCTCGAGGTCGTCGACCCCGGCGCGCCGGCGGTGCGGTCGAAGCCGGCAGGTGCGACGAAGGACGGGTTCCGCATGTTGTCCGCGTATCGCGAAGTCTCGCTCGAGCCCGGCCAAGGATTCACCGCGATGGTCGCGGTCGCGGGAAACGTGCGCATCGACGCGATCACGCGCGCGACGGTCGAGATCGGTGGCCGGCCGATCGAGCTCGCTCCGCGCACGCTGGCCCGCGCACTGTTCGAGGACCTGAACGAAGCGCCGACCCGCGCGACGTTGGTCGCCGTGCTCTCGCCCGGCGACGGCCCGGCGGTCGCACCCGCGCCCGACGCCGGCGGACGCTGAGTCCGCGGTAGCGACACGAAAGACTCCAGGAACCCTCGAGGAAACCGGATGGAGAGCGGACGCGACGTCGACCCCGGGAAGAGCGAGCTGCCCGCCGAGCTGCCGGGACCGCCGGAGCTCCCGAAGGACCTCGCCGAGACGTTCCGGCTCAACACGCAGATCCTCCGCTACATCCACGACTCGCACGCGCGGCTCGTGAAGGTGCTCGAGCGCGCCGACCGCTCCGAGATGGTGATCCAGTCGAGCGAGGCGCTGAACAAGACGTTCCGGCGCCTTCAGGAGTCGCAGGACGAGTTGGCCCAACAGCTGGTGGCGGCGCGCAAGCTGCGCCCGCGGGCGCTCGTGTTCGCCGGGCTGATCGGCGCGGCGCTCGTGCTGGTCGCGACGTGGGTGCTGCTGCAAGCCGGCACGTTCGACCGCGCGACGGCGATCGCGCGCGACAACGCGCAGGTCGAGCGGCTGGTCGCGAGCTCCGACAAGCTGCTCGACACGATCGACCGCGGCCTCGCGGCGAACCGCGTCCTTCAGAACGAGAACGTCGCGCAGAAGCAGGAGCTGTCGGCGTTGAAGGACAGAGTCGGCGCGCTCGACGCCGCCCAAGCCGCGATCGGCGCGCGCGCGGACGAACTGACGACCGAGAACCAGCGGCTCTCGAAGGAGCTCGACGCGGCGAAGGAGCAGCTCGTCGCGAAGGACCTCGCGACGACCGAGCTGACGAAGCTGATCGACGAGCGCATGGCGGAATTGAAGGAGCGCGAAGCCGCCGCGGCCGCCGCGGCCGCGACGAGCACTGCTCCGGCGGACTCAGCGCCGACCGCGCCGACCGGCACCGGTTCGCCGCTTGCGCCGGACGCACCCACTGCCATCGCGGCGCCGGATTCGACCGCGCCGACCACGATTCCCGCGAAGCCGATCGATCCCGCTCTCGAGACCGGCGTCGTCGGCGCGATGAACCGACTGCTCGCGGACTCGGGCGTCGTCGACCTGCGCGTGCTGCGTGCGTCCGGCGTCGAAGCCGGCGCGCTGCGCGCGGTGACGATCGAGGTCCGCACGGCCGAGGGCTTCCCGATCGGCTTCCATCAGGCGGCCGCGTGCCGTCTGCGACGCGAGCTGGACGGCGGCGGCGTGCTCGCGCTCGAGAACGGCGAGAGCGTCGTCCGCGGAGTCCGCACGCCGTTCCCCGGCGGTCGTCTCGACATCAAGATCGCAGCGCTCGCGGAGACCGCCGCATCCGCGCCCGAGCTGGCCGGTCTCCTCGCGCCCACCGCGCCGGTCGCCGCCGCGCCGGAGCCCGCGATCACGCCGGCCCGGCCCGCGCCGGATCCGCGCGCGGCGACGCGCCTCCTGAACGCGGAACTGCGCTCGGCCGGCTACGGCGCGTACGAGTTCTCCGCGATCGGCGCGCTGTCGGGCTCGAAGCTCGTCGACGTCGAGCTGCACCACTACCGCGGCGACGGCGCGCTTCAGAAGACCGTGGTCGCGAAGGAATGCGAGGTCGCGGTCGACGCCGCGCGCAAGACGGTCACGCTCGTCTTCCGCGACGGCAAACACGTCACGAAGGGGCGCGACGTCCCGTTCTTCCGCGCCGCGGGCGAATCGGTCTCGTCCTGGGCGCTCGAGCTCGACCGCGCCGATCCCGCCCGCTGGAACGGCCTGATCGACCAGATCTCGCAGCTCTGAGGTTCAGCCCTTCGGCTTTCCGTCTCGTTCTGTCGATGGTGTCCACGGAGAACCGATGGACCCCTTCGTCGCCGCATTGCTCGGGATCCTCGCCGGAGCCGCGTTGGTCTACGCGCTGCAGCGAAAACACGGCGCGGCCGACGCCGCGAGCCGCGCCGAGCTGATCCAGGCCGCGGAGCGTGAGGCCGAGAGGATCCGCCGCGACGGCGAGCTGCGTGCGAAGGACGAGGAGCTGCGCCGGCGCGAAGAAGCCGAGCGCTTCGCCGATCGCGCGCGCGCGGATTGGCAGGAGCAGGAGGCGCGACTCACGCGTCGCGAGGCGTCGATCGAGCGGCGCGAGGAAGCGTTGTTCACGCGCGAGCACGAGCTCGACGACAGGGAACAGCGCATCGCGGAACGCGAAGAGGAGGCGCGCACGCTGGAGTCCGACGCGAGCGCGCGTCACGAGCAGGCGCGCGCCGAGTTGCTGTCGATCGCGGGGCTCACGCGCGAAGAAGCGCACGCGAAGGCGCTCGCGCGCCTCGACGACGAGCTGACCGAAGAGGCCGCGGCGCGCATCCAACGCATGCGCGAGCGCATCGACGACGAAGCGGACGTGCGCGCGCGGAAAGTGCTCGCGAACGCGATCCAGCGCGTCGCGATCCACTACGTCAACGACTCGGTCACCGCGACCGTCGCGTTGCCGTCCGAAGAGATGAAGGGCCGCATCATCGGGCGCGAGGGCCGAAACATCCGCGCGATCGAGCAGGCGACCGGTGTCGACGTCCTGGTCGACGACACTCCGGGCGTCGTCGTCGTGTCGTGCTTCGAGGGCGTGCGCCGCGAAGTCGCGCGCCGTTCGCTCGCTCGTCTGGTCGAAGACGGACGGATCCAGCCGGCGCGCATCGAAGAGGTCGTCGCCGCGACGCGCCGGGAGATCGAGGACGACATCCGACAGACCGCGAAGAAGGTGCTCGCCGAGCTGGAGGTGCCGCGCGTCGACGCGCGCATGCAGTTCTGCCTCGGGCGACTCAAGTACCGCACTTCGTACGGGCAGAACCAGCTCGAGCACGCCGTCGAGGTCGCGTCCATCTCCGCCGCGATCGCGGGCGAGCTCGGCGTCAACGTCCGCCTCGCGAAGCGCTGCGCGTTGTTCCACGACATCGGCAAGGGACTCGACCACGAACTCGAGGGCGGCCACCCTGCGATCGGCTCCGAGCTCGCGCGCCGCTGCGGCGAACTCCCCGAGGTCGTCAACACAATCGCCGCCCACCATGGTGACGTGCCGGCCGAGTCCGTGTATGCCGTCATCGCGGAAATCGCCGACGCCGTGTCGGCGGGGCGCCCCGGCGCCCGCCGCGACGCGATGGAGCGCTACCTGGAACGGCTCGAGAAGCTCGAATCGATCGCGCGCAGCGTGCCCGGCGTGTCCGGCGCGTTCGCGATCCAAGCCGGCCGCGAGGTGCGCGTGGTCGTCGACGCGGCGCGCGTCGACGACGCCGAAGCGTTGCTGAA
>CAZOLL010000161.1:5353-8796 GCA_964580365.1 uncultured Phycisphaeraceae bacterium | reverse complement strand
GCTCGAAGACGCGCCGCCCGCTCGGCGCGACCGAACCGAGCAACCGGGCGTCGCCCGGGAGTCGGCGGTCCGCGCCGGCGACGCTCGTGGAGGAGTAGAGGAGGACGTCCGGCTCGAGGAGCGGTGCGACGAGCGCGAGCGTGAGGCGTCGCGTGGACGGGGAGAACGCGGCGTCGACGGCGAGCGGCGCGAAGCGCGCCGAGACGTCGACGGAGTCCGCCGGGGTCGCGGCGCCGGCGCCGGCGCCGGCGAGGTCGAGCGCGGCGGGGTCGACGGCGCGCGGCCCGCGTGCGAACAACGCCGCGGCAAGGCCGAGCGGAACGAACACCGCGAGCGCGACGAACGCGCGGAAGTGAGCGCGCCGCAGCGGAGCGTTCATCTCGGGGTCCGCCGCAGCAGGCGGAGGGCGAGGAGCGGCCACAGGAGGACGACGCCGGGAAAGATGAGGGCCCGGAAGCCGCGTGTCCCATGCGCGGCGACCGGGTCCAGGCGATTCACTGCGGAGCTGACGAAACCCACGGCGAAGGCGCAGCCGACGAGGAGGTAGGCGTACAGCGCGCGAACGACGATGGTTGCGAGGGTCACGCTCACGAACCGATTGGATGCGCGGACGACGCGGGCGTTTCGGGAACGCCGCGGAACGCTGGGAGATGCGAAGTCGAGAGCTTGGCGGACGGGCCCGGCGGAGGCGAGGAGTTTCCGGATCCGACCGCGGACCCGCGTCCCCGAAGCCCTTCGCGCCGGCGGGCGCTCGCTCAGGCGCCGGACGGTCGGCGCGCCGACGGCGCGGTGATTCGCACGATCATCGCTTGGAGCGAGTCGCGCTGCACCGGCTTGCTCAGGTACTCGTCCATCCCCGCTTCCAGGCACTTCTCCCGGTCCCCGGAGAGCGCGTTCGCCGTCAACGCAACGATCGGCACCGACGACGCCGCGCCGGGCATCCCGCGAATCCGCGCCGTCGCTTCGAACCCGTCCATCCCCGGCATCTGGCAGTCCATCAGCACGACGTCGAACGGACTCGTCCGCACGGCCTCGACCGCGGTCGCGCCGTCCGCGGCTTCCACCACGGTGCATCCGAGCCGCGACAGCATCGCCGCGACGACTCGGCGATTCACCGCGTTGTCGTCGACCAACAAGAGCCGCAGCCCGTGGCACGACTGCGAGTCGGCCGTCGGCCGCCGCGCCGCGTCTTTCGCGTCTTCCGCGTCTTCCGCGTCGGGCGCGCCCGCGTCCACGACCAGCGGCAGCCGGACCTCGAACGCGCTGCCCTCGCCGAGCACGCTTTCGACGGTGATCGTGCCGCCCATCACCTGGACGAGCCGCTGCGAGATCGCGAGCCCGAGCCCGGTGCCGCCGAAGCGGCGTGTCGTCGAAGAGTCGGCCTGCATGAACTTGTCGAACAGGCGCGCCACGTTCTCGGGTGCGATCCCGATTCCGGTGTCGCGCACGCGGATCCGCAGCTGGCCGCACTCGACGGAAATGTCGATCGCGATCGAGCCTCGCTCGGTGAACTTGACCGCGTTGCTGACGAGGTTCAACACGACCTGCTGCACGCGGGTCGGGTCGCCGACAAGCCGCTCCGGCACGTCGGACGCGACGCGCGCCTGCATCAGGATCGACTTCTTGTTCGCGACCTCCTGCATGATGCGGACCACTGTGTTCGACAGTTCGCGCGGCGACCACGCGATCCGCTCGAGCACGAGCTTGCCGGCCTCGATCTTCGAGAAGTCGAGGACGTCGCTGATCAGCGCGAGGAGGTGGCGCGCCGACGACCGCGCGATCTGCACGAACTCGCGCTGGTCGGCGTCGAGCTTCGAGTCGGCCAGCAGATCGGTCATCCCGATCACGCCGTTGAGAGGCGTGCGGATCTCGTGGCTCATGCTCGCGAGGAACTCGGACTTCGCGCGGCTCGCGGACTCAGCGACCTCTTGCGTCCGGCGCAGCAGGTCGTGCTCCTGGTCGCGCGCGGCGAGCAGTCGTGCGGTCAGCCCGCCGATGCCGAGGCTGATGCCGAGCAGGAACGCGAGCGCGAGCGAGATCTGCAGCACGCACGCATGGCGCGCTCGCGCGAGCTGGTCGAGCCACGCCTCCGCGGAGAAGTCGACGCCGAGGACTCCTTCGACGTGTCCGTCGGGAGCGCGCAGCGGATGGAACGCGCTGACCCACGTGCCCCAACGGTCCGTCACGATCTCGTCGTCGAAGGTGGGGGTGCCGGCGAACGCCGCGTCGAGGGCGGGCGTCCCGTCGTCGTAGACCTCGCCGATCTCGGTGCGCGACTCGCGGTCCCCCGAGTACACGCCGTCGTGGTCGTAGTCGGTCTCCGAGTCGACGAGCAGCGCGATGCGGCCGTCGTCGAGCTTGCGAAAGGTGTAGATGTCCGCGACGCGCGGGTTGGCGGCGAGCCAGCGTTTCTCGGTCTCGATCAGGTCGAGGTAGTGCGGGTCGTCCGCGGGCGTGTCGAAGTCGATGTCCGCGTGGCCGCGAGACTTCATCTCGTCCGCGTACACCGGCGCGAAGCCTTCGACGGTGCTGACGAGTCGCCGGCGCTCGCCGTCAGCGGCGGAGCCGATCATCACGATGCCGGGACCGAGAGCGAGCAGGGCGCCGAGCACGGCGAGGCGCTGCGCGGCGCCGCCGTATCCGAGCGAGCGCAGGCGCGCGAGCGCGACCGCGCCCATCGCGAGCGCGATCACGACGAACGCGGAATAGTCCCAGGCCGGATGCATGGAGGTCCGGCCTGGGATCGACCGCGCGAACGCGAAACCTTGAGCGGTGCGAGGCTCGCGCGGCGATCAGCCCGCGCCGACGGTCGGACGGAGGAACAAGCGGTAGACGCCCGTGCGCGCGGTCAGGAAAAGGACGGATCGTTCGGCGTCCGCCCAGGCGAAGTTCGCGGGCAGCTCCGGCGTCTCGATCCGGCCGAGGCGCGTGCCGTCCGGCGCGACGATCCACACGCCGAGCGGGCCGGACACGAAGACGTTTCCGGAGCGATCGACTTTCAGCCCGTCGAGCGCTTCTTCCGCCGGCTCGCTGGTGAAGTCCGCGAAGACGGCGCCGTTCGACAACGTTCCGTCGGACGCGACGTCCCACCGCATCACGATCTTCGCGTGGTCGTCCCAGTCGGACACGTACAGCTTCGACTCGTCCGGTGAGAACGCGATGCCGTTCGGGCCGGTGAGCTCGGTCGCGACGCGCAAGAGCTTTCCGTCCTTCAGGCAGTAGACGCCGAACGCGTCCTGCTCGCGGCGCGGATCGTCCGCGAACTTCGGCAGCCCGAACGGCGGATCGGTGAAGAAGAGTGCGCCGTCGGAGCGGTACACCAGGTCGTTCGGGCTGTTCAGCCGCTTGCCGTCGAAGCGGTCGGCGAGCACCGTGAGCGTCCCGTTCTTCTCGAGGCGCGTGACGCGGCGGTTGCCGTGCTCGCAGATGGCGAGGCGTCCTTC
>CAZOLL010000161.1:0-5343 GCA_964580365.1 uncultured Phycisphaeraceae bacterium | reverse complement strand
CGGATCGAGCGCGAGTCCGTTCGAGCCGGGCTGGCGGTACTCGCCGACGTCGAGGCCCGTGTACCCGCTCTTCGTGCGGTACACGGAGACGCCTTCGTCCTCCGACCAGCGGTGGATCACGTTGCGGTTCGGGTCGGAGAACAGGAGGTCGCCGCTTTTCAACGCGCACGGTCCCTCGGTGAACGAGAAGCCCGTGGCGATGCGCTCGAGCCGCGCGCTCGTGCCGACCACCGCGTCGAGCCGCTCGTCCAGCTTCACGGACGTGAACGCGACGTCTTCCGCGCGGCGCCAGCGCTCGGGTCGGTAGACCTCGAGCGTCGCGGATCGGAACCACACCCAGTTCTCGGGCGGCGACGACAGCGGTCCGTTCATCGCGAGGATCGTCACCGCGAACTCTTCGCCCGCGTGCGCCTGCTTCGTCAGCACGACGCGCTGCGGGGCGTTCCAGCCGGCGATGGGGCCGCCCTCGGTCTTGCCCAGCACCTTCTCGAGCCGGCCGTCCACGGTGACCTCAGCGTAGTCGTCGACCGTCACCTCGAGCAGGACGACGGCGCCGTCGGTCGCGACCGCGCCGACCTTCTCGGGCAGCTTCAGGTGCAGGCGGAACCACTGGCCGGCGAAGCGGCCGGTCGAGCGCCGCTCCTCGAGCGTGCCGGCGCCGATCGTCTCGAAATCCCGGTCGTCGAAGCCCGCGTCGGCGGCGCGCGGCGACACGTCGCGCGTTCTGCGCGGCTCCCCGGTCGGTTTCTTCTCCGGGCCGGGCTTCGGGAAGTCGACCTCGTCGAGAGCGAGCGCCTTCGTCTTCCACACCGCCTGCACGAGCGCCGCGCTCGCGTCCTCGCGCAGGTCGACGATCGCGTCCGGGTTGTTCTTCGTGAGGGCGTTCACCGCCGGGCCGTTCGACCCGGCGGCGAACAGGAGCGACGACGCGAGGAGCAGCGCGGGAGTCATCGTCACGCCCCCCGACGCTCGACCAGGCCCGGCCAGTGCTCGTCGGCGCGCATCAGGTTCTTCTGCGCGTCCTCGTTGAACAGGCGGTACGCCTCGTCGGTGTGCTGCAGCACGAGCCGGCCGTTGATGATCTGGAAGAGGTTCACGTTCACCGGCGAGACCTTGTTGATCGAGGCCGCGTAGCCGCAGAAGCCGCCGAACTGGGGCGCGTACTTCGCCGGCTCCTTCTCGAACGTATTCTTGTCGTCGACCGACGTGAACCAGTAGATCGCGCCGTTGTAGGTCGCGGTGATCGTCGCCTGCCCGAGCACCGGCTTGCCCACCGTGAAGTACGCGACCGGATCGCGCCCCTCGAGCGCGACGCCCTTCTCGTCGACGTTGACGAGCACTTTCTCCGGCGCGGCGTTCTCGGCGACGAGACCCGGCCAGTTCGCGTCGGCCTTCTTCAAGTTGCCCGCGACGTCTTCGTGCCACGCCTTCCACGCGCGCTCGTTGTGCTGCAGCACGAGCCGCCCGTCGAGGATCTCGAAGAACTCCGGCGAGATCGGCGAGAGCTTGTCGATCGACACCGCATACCCGCACCAGCCGCCGAACGCGGGCTCGTACTTGCCTGGATCGGCCTCGAACATCGCGAGGTGCTCCTTCGACGCGAACTGGTAGGTCGCGCCGTGAAGCTTCGTGCGGAACTCCGTCGTGCCCATCACCGGCTTCTTGTCCGTGAAGTACGCGACGGGGTCGTACCCCTGCAGCGCGAGCCCGTTCGAGTCGCGGTTCACGAGGTACTTCGGCTCGTGCGAGCGATCGACCGGCGTCTCGAACGTGGTTTCGAAGAGGCTGCAGCCGGGGGCGGCGAGCGCGGCCAGCACGGCGAGCGCCGCGCGCGAAACGGATCTCTGGATCGAATGCATCGGTCTCACTCCTTGTCCTGCTTCTTCGTGAACACGGCGGCGCCCGCGAGCGCGAGCTCCTCGTCCTGCGCGGCAGAGGCCGCGCCCGACACCCCGACCGCGCCGACGATGGCGCCGTCGATCACGACCGGCACGCCGCCTTGCAGCGGCGTGAAGCTTTCGATCGCGAGCATCGGCGTGCGGCCGTCCTTGATGATCTGCTCGAACGCGGACGTCGGCTTGTTGAACAGCGTCGCGGTGCGCGCCTTGCCGACGGAGATGTCGGGGCTGCCCTGGAACGTGCCGTCGATGCGCGCGAATGCGAGCAGGTGACCGCCGCGGTCGACGACCGCGATCGCGCCCGTGGTCGACAGCTCGCGCGCCTTGGCGAGCGAGCCGTCGAGCACCGCCTGCGCGCCCTCGAGCGAAAGCGTCGGCTGCGCGACGAGGTGATTCGCGTGCTCTTCGCCGGCGCCCGCGCCGGCGCCGTCGGCACTGAGCGCGCCGGAGGAATGGAGGATCTGCGCGAGCGCGAACGCGCCCGCGAGGAAGAAACGCTTCATGTCGGAGGCCCTTTCGGAAACGGCTCGGTGAGTCGCGCCGCGATCCGTCGCGCGAACTCCGCGCGAGCGTGCGGCGTCCGCTCCGATGCGCGATCGCTCGCGAGGTTTCGAAACGGAGCGCGCTCCGCTGCATCAGAGCACCGACGCGGCGCGCGCGGACGATGCGCCGCGCGGGAGGAGAATGCGATGAAGCGAAGCGAAAGCGTGTCGATCGCCGTGCACTGTCCGGGCCGTGCGGACCAGATCCGCCTTCGAACGGAAGACGATTGGGACGCCGACGTCTCGCCCGCCGCTCCGGTCGCCGTCGGCGCCGACGTCGCGCGCTTCGTCGTGCGTCTCGACCGTCCGTTCCTCTCGTTCAAGCCGATCCTCCTCGCGCCCGGCGGTCCGTTCTGGGCGGAGGGCGACAACTCGTTCGTCGTGTCGGGCGAGCCGAGCGCGTCGGTCTTCCCGCGGTTCGACGCGACGACGCACTGCGGCGAGTGCACCGAGAAGCACGTGCCGTCGACGTTCGAGGCGGATGGCCTCCGCGTGCGCGTGTTCGAGCCCGACGGGTACCGCGAGCATCCCGAGCGACGCTTCCCCGTCCTCTACATGCAGGACGGGCAGAACCTGTTCTTCGCGGACGAGTCGTTCCTCGGCGAGACGTGGCAGGTGCAGGACACCGTGCGGTCGCTCGCGCGGATGGCGCTGGTCGAGCCCGCGCTCGTCGTCGGCATCAAGGCGAACGATCGCGAGGCGCGGTACACGGCGCCGGGGTACGTGGACTACGGCCGCGCACTCGTCGAGGAGCTGAAGCCGTGGGTCGACGAGAACTACCGCACGCTGCGCGGTCCCGAGCACACCGCGGTCGTCGGCTCGTCGCTCGGAGGGGTCGTCTCTTTCTACCTCGCGTGGCAGCACCCCGAGACGTTCGGCGCCGCCGCGTGCCTCTCGAGCACGTTCTCGTTCAAGGACGACCTGCTCGATCGCGTCGCGCGCGAGACGAAGCGCCCGATCCGCCTGTACCTCGACAGCGGCTGGCCGCGCGACAACTACGAGGTCACTCTCGCGATGCGCAACCGGCTGGTCGCGCGCGGCTACCGGCTCGGCGCCGACCTCGTGCACTACGCGTTCCCCGGCGCGCGACACGGCGAGTCGGCGTGGGCGACGCGGCTCCACATGCCCTTCCAGTACCTGCTCGGTCCGGCGTGGCACCCCGCGATTCGCGCGGAAACCGCGTATCGGCCCGCGGCGAACGGCATCGAAGCGCGCGACAAGAACTCCCGCACTTCGACCGAGGAACCCCGATGAGAGCCGTCGCCGTCCAACCGAAACAGAAGCGCCTGGTCCTGCTCGATCGCGCCGAGCCGAAGCTCGCGCGCGCGACCGACGTGCTGGTGCGCATCGTCAACGTGGGCGTCTGCGGCACCGACCGCGAGATCTGCCACTTCGACTACGGCACTCCGCCGATGAACGAAGAGCACCTGGTGCTGGGACACGAGGCGGTCGGCGAGGTCGTGTCCGTCGGCCCGCGCGTCTCGCGCGTGAAGGTCGGCGACGTCGTCGTCCCGACGGTGCGCCGGCCGTGCCCGCACGACCACTGCGTGCCGTGCCGCTCCGGCCGCCAGGACTTCTGCGTCACCGGCGAGTTCACGGAGCGCGGCATCAGCGGCGCTCACGGCTTCATGACGGAACTCGTGGTCGAGGACGAGACAAATCTCCGCGTCGTCCCGCGCGCCCTCCGCGACGTCGCCGTGCTCGTCGAGCCGCTGACGATCGCGGAGAAGGCGCTCGCGCAACTGCACCACCTGCAGCAGCGCTTGCCGTGGGCCTGCCAGGTCGCGGGCAACGGCTCGGGCGAGCGCTTCTGCCACACGGCGTTGATCCTCGGCGCCGGCCCCGTCGGCCTGCTCGGCGCGATGGCATTCGCGGCGAACGGCTATCGCGTGGTGGTCTACTCGAAGGAGCCGCAGGCGAGCGCGAAGGCGGACATCGTCCGCGCGATCGGTGCGACCTACGTTTCCGGCGCCGACGTCGCGCCCGAGGCGATCCGCGTCGAGGGCGGCGCGATCGACGTGATCTACGAAGCCGTCGGCGCGTCCAGCCTCGCGTTCCGCGCGATCCACTCGCTCGGCCCGAACGGCGTCTTCATCTTCACCGGCGTGCCCGGCCGGAAGGCCCCGATCGAAGTCGACACCGACCGCCTGATGCGCGACCTCGTGCTGCGGAACCAGGTGATGCTCGGCACCGTGAACGCCGACGTCGATGCGTTCGACGCTGCCGTGCGCGACCTCGGCACCTTCATGGAAGAGTGGCCGGGCGCGGTCGCGCGGCTGATCGAGCGCCATCCAGTCGATCGCTTCGAGCAGCTCCTGCTCGAGGGCGGTGCCGGCATCAAGAACGTCATCGCGTTCGGCGGTGCGTCGTGAAGCGCGCGCTCGCCGTCGCGACCGACTGGCTCGATCGCTGCGCCGACACGCTCGCGGGAGCATCACTGCTCGGCGTGGTGCTGCGGCGCTCGTCGCAGCTCGGCGCCCTCGACGCGCGACGCTTCCCCGATCTCGTCGCGGCGAACGCGCCGACGCTACGGGCCGCGCTGATCGAGGCGTGGATGCTCGATCACGCCCACGGATCCGCGGGGACGTCGCCGTGAGCGGCGCGGCGCGAGTCCGGCGGTTCGGGAACTTCCCGGAGTACGCGATCGAAGCGGCCGGCCTCGCCGCTTTCCTGTTCTCCGCGGTCATGTTCTCGTGGCTGCTCGCGCACCCGTCCTCGCCGCTCGTCGTGACGGACGGCGTCGTGCGCCGCTTCCTGATGGGACTCGCGATGGCGGCGACGTCCGCCGCGATCGTCTACTCGCCGTTCGGGCGCCGCTCCGGCGCGCACCTGAACCCGGCGGTGACCTTCACCTTCTTCCGGCTCGGAAAGGTCCGCGGCCAGGACCTAGCCGGTTACGTGGT
>CAZOLL010000160.1:0-8804 GCA_964580365.1 uncultured Phycisphaeraceae bacterium | reverse complement strand
AGATCGCGCACGCCGCTCTGGGCTCGGCGCACTTCAACTACTTGAACCGCGCCGCGGACGGTCTCGGCATCCCGTTCGAGTACACGACCGACCTCGCGAAGTTCGAAGTGCCGAAGGCCGAGCGCGATCCGCCGGCGGCTCGCGCGGCGGACGCGCGCGATGAAGACGACGACGCACGTCCGTTCGTCTCGATCTCCGCATCGGACGTCGAGGCCGCGACGACGGCGCTGAAGGACGACGAGCCGCGGGAGTACGCGGCGATCCTCGGCGCGAACCCGGCCGCCACGCTCCTGATCCGCGAGTGG
The DNA here is from genome assembly GCA_964580365.1 of uncultured Phycisphaeraceae bacterium. Classification (GTDB taxonomy): domain Bacteria; phylum Planctomycetota; class B15-G4; order B15-G4; family JADJEK01; genus CAZBOK01. The sequence goes on along the minus strand of CAZOLL010000160.1, from coordinate 8,499 downwards.
CGCGCGTACCACTTCGCCGGCAGCGAGCGCCTCCCGGCCGACCTGCGCGCGCGCGTCGCGCTGTGGTCCGCGGCGATCGAGCACGCCGCGCCGTGCGTGCGCTGGCAGGAGGAGGCGGTGAGGAGGGCCGGCGTCCCGGCCGGTGAGATCGCGACGCTCGCGCGCGGCGAAGTGCCGGCGGCGACCGACGCGAAGACGCGCTTCCTGCTCGAGCACGCGCGCCGCCTGCTCCAGTCGCCGTGGACCACGTCGAAGGACCACGTCGCGACGATGCGCGCGTTCGGCCTCGACGACCGCGACGTCGTGAAGTTCACGACGCTCGTCGCGTACCTCGCGTTCGAGCACCGCGCCGCTCTCGCGCTGGGCGCGTGAGGGACGTTCGTCCTCCTCCTTGTGCGACGCTCCGTCTCCCGAGTTTTCTCGCCCGGGGCCGAGCCACGGTCCCGAGTCCAGAGCCCCGAGTCTCGACTTCCGCTCCCGAGAGCCCGCTCAGCCCTCGCCCTTGCCGAGCAGTTCGCCGACCAGCGCGTCCCCGCGGTACACCTTCTTCATCGCTTCGAGGATCGCGGCCGCGTGGACGGCGACGCAGCGGTTCGACCGCTCGTCATAGATGTAGTCGCCGACGAGGCTCTCGATGTTGCCGTCGAACACGAGGCCGACGATATTGCCGTTCCGATCCGCCACCGGTGAGCCCGAGTTGCCGCCGATGATGTCGCAGGTGCAGACGAAGTTCATCGGCGCGGCGTGGTCGAGCTTGTCCTTCGCGTCGTGCCAGCTCTGCGGCAGGTCGAACGGCGGCTTGCCGCCGAACTCGAGCGAGCGTGCGAAGGTCCCCATGATCGAGGTGCGCGGCGGCGCGACCGTGCCGTTCATGGCGTAGCCCTTCACCTCGCCGTACGAGAGGCGCAGCGTGAACGTGGCATCGGGCGAGACGCTCTTCCCATAGACCGCGAAGCGCGCCTTGCCGATCTTCTGGCCCGCGGCGGTGAGCTTGCTGTCGACGTTGTCGTCGGTCCACTTGCGCAGCTCGCGGATGAGCGGGTCGATGCGGCGCGCGAGCGCGATCATCGGGTCCTTCGACTCCGCGACTGCGGCCTCGCCGCCCTCGACCAGCCGCTTGCGCTCCGCGGCGTCGGTCAGCTTCGTGTTCGCGATCAACCAGTGCGCGGCTTCCGCCGGCTCCTTGCCCTCGAGGCACGCGGCGACGAAGCGGTCGCTCGGCTGCAGGTTCTCCTTGATGTAGGCGAACCAGTCGGCGAGCACGGCCTCGTCCATCGCCGGGTAGATCGGCGCCGGGGAGAACAGCGCGAAGCGCGTCGACTCGAGCTCGGACTCGTGGTTGCCCGGCAGGCGCTCGCCGTCCGGCTTCTTCACGTCGGCGACCATCTGCACGATGCGCAGCGCGGCGTTCGCGAGCGGCGACTGCGCGCGCGGCAGCGTCCAGAAGCGCGTCTCCTGGAAGCGCGAGAGCCGCGTCTTCTCCGCGGCGGCGATCTCGTCCCACGCGCCGCCGTAGAGCTCCTTCCACTCCGGGTTCGCGTCGACGCGCGAGCGGAACTCTGCCTCTTCCTTCGCCTTGGTCCCCATCACCATGCGGTCGCGCAGCCCGGCGAGCTGGCCGCCGCGAGCTTTCAGCGAGTTCGAGATGCCGAACATCATCTCGGAGGCCTGGCGCTTCTCTTCGGCGCCGCGCGCGCCGTAGCGCTCGAGCGCGGACGCGAGACGATTCAGGCGATCGATCTGCGCGGGCTGGTCGACGTCGCGCAGCATTTCGAGCTGCGTGAGCGTGCGCAGGCGCGCCGTCGAGCCCGGGTGACCCGAGACGAACACGAGGTCGCCGTCCTGCGCGCCGTCCTTGTTCCACTTGAGCCAGTGCTCGGGGTGGTACGGCTTGCCGTCGACGTACACGCGGAACAACGCCATGTCCAAGTCGAAGCGCGGGTACGTGAAGTTGTCCGGGTCACCGCCGAAGTAGGCGATCGCGACTTCGGGCGCGAACACGACGCGCACGTCGGTGAACTTGCGGTAGCGGTACAGCCAGTACTCGCCGCCGTTGTAGAGCGTGACGACCTGGCAGTCCTCGCCGGTCGCGTCCTTGCTCTCCTTCGTGATCTTCGCGAGCTCCGCCTTGCGCGCCTTCAGCGCGGCGACTTGGTCCGCGCCCGCGGCCGTCGTGGCGCCGATGACGCGCTCCGTCACGTTCTCCATGCCGACGAGCACGTTCAGCTCGAGGTCGGGGCACGCGAGCTCTTCTTCCGGCTTCTGCGCGAGGTAGCCGAAGCTCGCGTAGTCGTGCTCCGCGGACGAGAGCTTCTGCAGTTGGTGGCGCGCGACGTGGTGGTTCGTGAGGACGAGCCCGGTCGAGCTGACGAACGAGCCCGATCCGCCGTCATTGAATCGCACCGACGAGAGGCGCAGGTGCTCGAGCCATTCCTTCGTGGGCTCGAAGCCGTAGCGGTCCTTCAACTGCTGGTACGGCGGGTTGTCGAACGTCCACATGCCTTCGTCCGCGAGAGTAAGGGAAGAGGTGACGACGAACGCGAGCAGTCCCGCGAGCGCGCGGGCGACGAGAGCGGTCCTCATGGGTGTTCCTCGATGAGCGGATGCGCGGGTGCCGAACGGGAGCGCGGGAGTATAGCGGTGTGCGGCGCGCGGCTCGGCCGCGACGGGCTCGAACGGATCGCGGGTGCCGGAATGCGACACATCGCGCGCGAGGGGGACGAGGCGGTCCCTCCTCGACGCCGGCTGATGGACGCGTCCGCTATCGTGTCCGCCCTTCCAACGCGCGCTCGCGAAGTCCCGAAGTCCGCGCGCGTCCGTCCGCGCCGATGCATCCCACGAAGGAGATCCTCGTGCTCCAGTCCGCGAACCGCCGTGACTTCTTGAAAGCCTCCGCAACCGGAACCGTCCTCGCTCTCTCCGGCGGACTCCGACCGCTCTTCGCGCGCGAAGGCGAGTCGGACAAGAAACTGAAGATCCTGATCCTCGGCGGCACGGGCTTGATCGGCCCGGCGTTGATCGAGTCGGCGCAGAAGCGCGGGCATACGGTCACGATCTTCAACCGCGGCCGACGCACCGGCGATCGCTTCCCGGACGTCGAGAAGCTGATCGGCGATCGCGACCCGAACAAGGGCGAGGGGCTGAAGGCGCTCGAAGGCAAGAAGTGGGACGTCGTGTTCGACGACTGCGGCTACTTCCCGCGCATGGTGACGGCGTCGGCGGAGCTGCTCGGCCCGAACGTCGGCCACTACGTCTACGTCTCGTCGATCTCGTGCTACGCCGACAACTCGAAGGTCGACCAGGACGAGGACGCCGCGTGCGGCAAGATGGACGACCCGACGCTCGAGACGATGGGCGATCAGTTCCAGTACTACGGCCCGCTGAAGGCTCTCTGCGAGGAAGCCGCCGAGAAGGCGTGCCCGGGCAAGACGACGATCATCCGCCCCGGCTACATCGTCGGCCCCGAGGACTCGACCGGTCGCTTCACCTACTGGCCGTGGCGCATCGCGAAGGGCGGCGAGGTGCTCGTGCCCGGCGAGCCGACCGACCCGATTCAGATCATCGACGTCCGCGATCTCTCCGACTTCATGATCACGTGCGCGGAAAACAAGACGACCGGCAAGTTCAACCTCGTGGGTCCGGGCGAGCGCCTCACGATGAAGGAGATGGTCGACGCCTGCGTCGCGGCGACGAAGAGCGACGCGAAGCTCACGTGGGTGCCGGTCGCGTTCCTCTCGAAGAACGGCCTCGGGGGCGACGGCGGCTTCCCGATCTGGGCGCCGTTCGAGGGCGAGACGAAGGGCTTCCACACCTGGAAGAACGAGCGCGCGATCAAGGCCGGGCTGAAGTTCCGCCCGATGGAGCAGATCGCGAAGGACGCGCTCGATTGGCTGAACGAACAGCCCGAGAACCGCCAGACGATGATCCTCAAGGGCTCGGGCGCGATGTCGATGGAGAAGGAGAAGGAGCTGCTCGAGGCCTGGCACAAGTCGGAAAGTCAGGGCGGCTGACGCGACGAGGGCTTCGCGAGCGAGTCGAACTCAGGTCAGATTCAAGCGTCGCGCGGCGCGGTCGAACTCCGCGGGGATCGCGGACTCGTCCCAATTGAAGGCTCGGTAGACGCGAGTCAGGATCCCGGCGAATGCGGCGTCGGGGTTCTCGACGAACTCCTTCCACGGAGTTGCCTGCGGTCCGTCCGAGAGCTGAAAGTCCTTCGTGTCCTTCAGCCGATGCGGAGGCTCGAACCGATACCCGAGCGAGCGCGGCGAGTGGGCGCCGAGAGTCCATTGCTCAGCGCCGACGAGCGCGAAGTCGACGAGCACTGTCGCATCCCCTCCCAGAGGCAGCACGCGCTTCTCGCGATACAAGGTGGCGGCGAGACGCAAGAGCGAGATCGGCAGCTCCATCAACGCGATCGGCCAGATCTCTCTCGACTCGGTCTCGAAGGGATCGCGAGGGAAGCTCATCAGCCGGAGAGGTGCGACAAAGGTGATGCGTCCCGAGACGTGGATCTCCAACCTGCATCCGCCGAAGAACTCAACGAAGGTCGAGTCTTCCCTGGTCTCGGGTTGAGGCGCGCTCGGACGCAAAGGGTGGAAGCCCAGCTCCCGATTCCGACTGAGCTGCGGATCCCAGACGAGTGAACGGAGCCGTCCGGGATCGCACTCGAATCGGTCGCGCAACCTCCATCCCGGCGCCACTGCGAACCACAAGCGGTTCCCGGCCTCACCGAGGTGCGCATCTCGCAGTCGGAGAAGTTCCGCGCGCCGGTCACCGTCCCGTGAGGACACGTCCGACGTGTGCGCCCGGGGACCGAAGATCTCTTCATCGGTCATCGGCCGGAGCCGCGCGCCCACACGAACGGGGTATCGGCGCGAGCCTTCGCTTCCCAGCAACGCAGCTGGGCGCTCGTCGCGGCCTCGCGCCTTCACGCTGACGCGAATCACTGCGCCGGCTGCGCCGACGTCGACTCGGTTTGCCGTGATCTCTCCGGGTTGCGGCTTGGGACTGATGCGGTCCTGCGTCGCGTCCTCGAGCCGACGGCATTCGCGAGCAACTTCGGCGATCGGCTCCACCCCGATCGCCGCTTCGTCTTTCTCGATCACGCCGATCCACACGTCGCCGCCGTTCGCGTTCCGCATTCCGACGACGTTCTGCAGGATCGTGTCGAGGTTTTCGAGAGCTCTCGCGCCCTTGAACTCGAGTCGCTGACCCTCCACTTGCCCGATCGGGACCGACTCGCTCATCGCGCCGCTCCCACAAGGAAGCGTTCGGGATCGCTCGCGAAGTCGCGCAGCGGCACGCTCGACACAGCTTCTCCAATGCGCGCCGCGTCGCCGCCGTGGATCAGCAGCGCTCGATCGAGCTTCAGAGCGCTGCGCGCTACATGGACCGCGGCAACCTTTTCGGACTTCGGGGGCGCCGCGGTGACTTCGACGCCGATGCGGGCTCCGCCCCACTCGAACACGAAGTCGATTTCGCCCGCCGGCTTCTCGACGACCCCGAACGCCAAGTGAGCCGCGCGATCTCCGATCACGTCTCGAAGGATCCCGAGAGCAAGCGTCTCGGTGATGCGCCCGCGGACGCCCTCGTCGCCGAGCGGGTCAGCCTCGGGAGCAAATGCCGCGACGAGTCCGTGATCCGAAGCGAAGCATTTCTGCGCTGCTCGCAGGCGAACCGCGGGCTTCGCGGTGAATCGGGGGACTCGCTCGACGAGAGCCGCCGCTTCGAGCCATTCGATCCACGCCTGTACTGAACGCTTGTCCGCATCGAGTTCCTGAGCACGAACGCGCGCGTCGAGCTCGGCACCCGAGTTCTGCACGAGGTAGACGAACAGCGCGCGCACCCTCGGATCGGCGTTTTCCACGGGGAGGTCACGTTGAAGCGCGAGTCCGACGATGTCGTTGCGCAAGTCCCTTCGGCATTCGTCGAACGACCGGTGTTGATCGAACAACTGTCCCGGAAAGCCTCCGGTGACCAGGAATCGCCGCCACAACCGATCGATGATCTCCGCTTCGCCGGCGCGGTCGCCGAACATCGAGATCGCCTCGGAAAACGACAACGCTCGCACTCGGAGCGAGCGCGTTCGGCCGACAGCGGATGCCGCCTGACCCGCGGAAAGCAAGCTCGCCGAAGAGTCGGTCACAGCGATGCGATCGCTCGCAGCTGCTTCGCCGCTCGTGCGAGCCGCGTCGACCGCTCGTTTCAACCACCGGTCCCACGACGCGGCCTTCGTGATTTCGTCGAAGAGGAGGATCCGTGGCGCGCGTGGATCGCGCCGCGGCGCCGGTCGGTCGATGACGTCTTGCGGGGTCGTCCCGAGCGGAACCCGTTCGTCCTCGAAATCGAAGTAGGTCACGTTCCCGGCCGGGATCGGTGACTCGACTCCGCGCGGATGCAGCAGTTCGTCGATCACTTGTCGCATCGCGACGGATTTGCCGACCTGGCGCATGCCGACCAAGACCGCCGCTCGCCCTGGGCTTCCGAGCGCATCCAGGAGTTCGCGTACCACGCGCCGACGGGGAAGAATCACTCGACCCGCAGTCGGGTCGCGCCACCACGGGTTCTGTTGAAGGAGGAGTTCGTCGATCTGCACCGCGTGCCTCTGAGATCGACACAACTCTACATCGAAATGTATGGAATCCACAGATCTCGAACATCCAAATGCCACACTCGATCCAAGCGCGGCTGAAAAGATCTTCCACACATGTGTTTAGGACGTTTTCTCGATGTGCTCGACCGCCGCGCAGTTTCGCCCTGCGCTCCATCGGCCGATCTTCGCAGGCGCCGCGCGCGGCGGGCGCGGCTCCGGGTACAACCGGTCCGCCCTCCGCGGAGACGCTCGGTTTGAAGACTCGTTTCGGATCGCTCGCGCTCGCCGCGGCATTCCTCTCGATCCCGACGCAGGCGCGCGCCGGCGATCGCATCGCGTCCGCCGACCTGCGCGCGGACGCCGCGCTCCTGCAGCGCGCGTTCGAAGAACTCCACCCGGGTCTCCTCCGCTACAACTCGCCGGAGCAGATCGGCGCCGCGTTCGACGCTCTCGAGAAGTCGTTCGCCGAAGACCGCACGCTCGGTGAAGCGTTCGTCGCGCTCTCCGAGCTGACCGCGAAGGTGAAGTGCGGTCACACGCAACCGAACCCGTTCAACCAGTCCGACGCGGTCGTCGCCGCGCTGCTCGAAGCCCCGCGCATTCCGTTCTGCTTCCGCTGGATCGACCGCCGCATGATCGTCACGCGCTCGTTCGCGGACGACCCGAGGATCGCTCCGGGCGTCGAAATCCTCGCGCTCGACGGCGTCAGCGCCGCGGACGTGCTCGCGCGGCTGTTGCCGCTCGCGCGCGCCGACGGCGGCAACGACGCGAAGCGGATCGCGTCGATGCAGTTGGACGGCGTCGACCGCTTCGAGGCGTTCGACGCCTACTGGCCGCTGCTCTTTCCGTCCGCCGCGCCGGACGTGACGCTGCGCCTGCGGACGAACGACGGCGGCGAGGCGACGGTGCGCGCCGCGAAGCTCTCCGCGAAAGACCGGCGCGAGCGCGCCGCGGCGAAGTCGGACGCGGGCGCCGAGCCGTGGGACACCCGCGTGATCGACAAGACGATCGTCGTGCTGCGGATGCCGACGTGGGCGATGTTCAACTCGAAGTGGAACTGGCGCGCGTTCCTCGACGACACGTTCGACGAACTGGTCGAGAACGGCGCGACCGATCTGATCGTCGACTTGCGCGGCAACGAAGGCGGCAACGACGTCGGCGACGTCATCGTGAGCCACCTCGTCTCCGCGCCTGCGCCGCGCGTCGCGTACGAGCGTCGCGTGCGATACGGGAGAGTGCCGGAAGATCTCGCGCCGCACCTCGACACCTGGGATCCTTCGTTCAACGACTGGGGAGACGCGGTGAGCGAGCAACGCGACGGGTTCTTCCGACTGCGTCGCGACGCGGACGACGACCCGGGTGCACCGATCGAGCCGGAGGAGCCGCGCTTCGCCGGACGGGTGTGGGTGCTGATCGGCGCGACCAACAGCTCCGCGACCTTCGAGTTCGCGCAGCTCGTGCGGAAGAACGAGCTCGGCACGCTGGTCGGCCAGCCGACCGGCGGCAACCAGCGCGGCATCAACGGCGGCGCGTTCTTCTTCCTGCGCTTGCCGCGCTCCGGCATCGAGATCGACCTGCCGCTGATCGGACTCTTCCCGGACGGCGATGTCCCCGACGCGGGGATCGAGCCGGACGTCACCGTCGATCCGACTGCCGCGGACATCGCGTCGGGACGCGACGTCGAACTCGACGCCGTGCTCGCCCGCATCCGCGCGAAGACGCCGCCCGCGAAGTGAAGTGCGACGGCGCCGTCGATCGTCACGCGCCGGTCACGCGAACGTCACGACCGTCCGGTCGCGGTTTCCGACGAGCGCCTCACGACTACCCTCGCGCAGCGCGTTTCGTGCGTGGAGGGCGTCCGGCGGCTCGCGCGGGTTGCTCGGCTACCAGCGCACGCTCACCGGGCT
>CAZOLL010000159.1:4807-8838 GCA_964580365.1 uncultured Phycisphaeraceae bacterium | reverse complement strand
GCGCGTAGCCCCCGTGCACCGGTGGCGTGCGCCACGCCCCGCAGCGGCCGCTGCAGCAGCGCGCGACGCAGTCGCACGCCCGCGACGCCCGTCGCATCACCCCCCGCGGTAGCGGGCAGCGTTGATGATCGACCAAAAATGCACAAGGGCACCGATGATCCCGGGGAAGATCAAGAACCAGAACCAGTACAGCGCGCCGCAAGCGAGGAACATGAACGCCGCCAGCAGGAGCCGTCCCTGCACGAGCTGCCCGAGGCCGGGCACGAAGACGCTGCAGATCGCCGCGATCACGTTGCCCGCGGAGCCTTGTCCGTTGCTCATCGAGAATGCACTCCGTCCGGAGCGAGGAAGCGCGGGAGGATAGCGGCGCGCGCGATCAACCGCCCGACAACTCGAGGCGCGCGAGCTCCTGGTCGAGGTCGCCGGCGGGGAAGCCTCCCGCGATCGCGTCGGTGCGCAGGATGCCGACGGCTTTCTTGATCTTGTCGAGGAGCGACTCGGCCTCCTTCATCTGTTCCTGGAGCGAAGCGATGCGCGAGTCGGAGCCGCCGCGCTTCCGGCGCGGGTCGCGCGCGTCACGTGCGTCGCGCGCCTTCGCGTCGTCGATCTGGCGTTGGCACGTGCGGCGCTCCGTCTCCGCGTTCACGCGCGCGCGGGAGAGCGACTCGAAGCCGTCGACGACCATGCCGCGCCACTCGCGCGTCTTCGGCGAATCGATCGTCTGCACGATGCGGCGCAGCTCGATCGAGAGCAGGTTTTCGTCCGTCGCGCCGATGCGGTCGGTCTCGCGGAAATACGTCACGCCGACGGCGGCGCAGACCTTCGCGTAGTGCGCGTCGGGATCGTTCGGATCGCCGGTGAACGGCGCCGGGCCGGGCGGGCCGGAGCGCGAGCCGAGGTCGCGGTCGAGCGCGTCCTTCGGATACCCGCGCGACACGGCGAGATCGCGCGCGAGGCCGATCGCCTTCTCCGCGCCGTCGGCGATCGACTTGTACAGCTCCGCGTCGCGACCGCCCCCGCGGCGGAAGCGCGGGTCCTGGCGCTCTTCGCGATCGCCGAGCGAACGCAGGCGCTCGGTCTCTTCGGGCAACTGCTGCAGCGTGAAGCGGACCTCTTCGCGCCAGCGGTTCGACTTCGGCGAGACGATCATCTGCACCGCCTGCTTCAGCGTCACGAAGAACGGCGCGACGAGGTTCTGCGCGCGCGGGTCGTATTTCGTCGCCTCCTCGAGACCACTCGACTTCATGATCTTCGCGGTCTCCGCGTTCACCACGTCCGGGTCGGCCGGGTACCACTCGCTCGAGCGCTCGTCGCCGGTCTCGCGGCGGTGCTGCTCGGCTGCGGCGACCTCCTCCTGAAGCTGCGAGCCGAGCTCTTCCAGCTCGGGGAACTGGCCCTTCGACGGGCCGACGCCGTGGCGCTTGCGCGGCAGCGCGCTCGCGTGCAGCTTCGCCATCTGCCAGTCGCCGTCTGCGATCGCGATGCGGCAGAGGTGGACGTGCGACCACAGCTCCGGCCCGCGGAACTTGTCCGACTGGTATCCGTTGATCCGGCTCGGCCCGTACTGGAACACGCGCTCGAGCAGCGCCTTCGCTCCCGCGCGATCGCCCACCGCGACGGCGGCCTCGGCGGACCGCACGCGCGCCCACGCGACGTGCGCCAGCACCGGGAGCGCTTCGGGGATGATCGTCGGGTCGGCGAACGCCTCGGGGAGCATCGCCCCGGGCAGCTCCTCCGCGTCCTGGCCGCGCGCGAGGCGCGCCTCGAGGTCGACGATCGGACGGAACGCGTCCTGCGCTCCACGCGCGTCGCCGTTCTTCAGCGCCGTGCGGCCGAGGCGGTCGCGCATTGCGATGCCGAGGCCGAGCAGATCGGTCGCGATCGGACGTGTCTCTCCCGGCGACCACGACGTGCCGCACATCATCGCTCGCGCGTTCTCGAGTGCGAGCGCGCGCTCGAACTCGGCGCGCGCGGCCTCGTGCTTGCCGTCCGCTTCGAGCGCGATCGCGCGGTAGGCGGCGACGCGCGGGTCGGCCGGGTCGCGGCGTCCGCCGTCGTCGAGCAGCCTCGCGGCGGTCTGGAACTTCGTGCGCACGATCTCGCGCCACGCGGCGAGCAGCCACGGCGCGGCGGTGGTCTCGATGCGGTTCAGTCCCTCTCCGCGCGCCGTGAGCGCATCCGCTTCCTGGCCGAGCGCGGCGCACTCGTCGGCGAGGTGGAACCATGCGTCGCTCGACTCGGAATCGAGGCGGGTCGCTTCGGCGAACTTGTCGCGCGCTTCCTCGGTGCGTCCGAAGCGGTGCGCGAGCACGCCGCCGAAGTACGCGGCGTCGAACGTGCCCGGCCGCGCGTTCGCCGCGCGCTCGAGGCTCTCGGTCGCCATGCGCACGCACTCGGCCGCTTCGGCGTCGAGCTGCGCGGCCTGCGCGAGCTCCGCCTGCGACGGGTTGCGCCACCACGTCGTCGTGACCTCGTAATCGCCTTCGGTGTGCGTCTCGGAGCCGATAGTCGTCGGCGTGCGCAGCGCGGCGGCCATGTTGCGCTTCTGCGCTGCCGCGACGTCGAGCACCTTCGCGAGAAGAGCGAGCACTCTCGGCTCGTCGGTGCCCGTCGCGAGAGCGCGCTTCAAGAGCGTCTCCGCGTCGGAGTACCGCAGGTTCCACACTCGGATCGCCGCCTTGACGACGAGCGCGCGGACGTGGTTCGCGTCGGAGGCGAGCGCCTGGTCGCAGAGCGCTTCGGCGCGCTCGATCTCGGCCTGCTGCCGCGCGGGCGTCTGGAAGCGCAGGAGTCGCGGCTCGTCGCGGGGGCCGACCTTCTCGCGGGGCACGTCGACGTGCATGTAGAGGTAGTCGGCGAGCTCGGCCCGAGCGTCGGCGTCGTTCGGCGCGCGGTTCACGGCCTCCTCGCGCGCGCGCAGTCCGTCCTGATAGGTCTCGTCGTAGCGGCGGCGCGTCGCGAGCGCGGGGAGCAGCGCGCGCACTCCTTCGTCGGGGTTCTTCGCGGAGTCCGCGAGCTGGCGGTCGACGTTCGCGACGTTGTCCTTGCCGAGCTTCTCGTTGCGCGCCGTGACCTGCGCGAGGTCCGCGTGCGCGCGCGCCGCGTCGCCGAGGCGCGCCGCGGCGATCGCGCGACCGAGGTACGCGTTCGTGAAGTCGGTCTTGTCGGTCAGCGCACGCGTGTAGAGCCGACGCGCGGTGATCGGGTCGTTCGCCGCGAGGCGGCAGCCGGCCTGGTAGTACAGGACCAGCGGATCCTCGGGCCACGCCTGGAACGCGCGCGCGACGTCCGTCGCCGCGCCGACCCAATCACCCGAGTCGGCGCGCGCCTTGCCGCGCTTCCACGCCGCTTCGACCGCGTTGCCGCCTTCGCTCGAGCGCTGCACGTACCATGCGCGCAGGTCGGCGAGCTGCTTGCGGATCGCGGCGCGTTGCGATTCCGGCGGCTCGTAGCCCTGCTCGACGGCGCGGAAGTTCTGGCCCCACATCGCCGACACCTCGCCGACGGTGCTCTCGAACGTGTCGCGCGTCGCTTGCGGGTAGATCTCCGTGAAGAAGCGCGCGCACATCCGGTCCGCCGCGGCGCGCCACATGCGCGATTCCTTCGAGCGGTCCGAGAGCGCCATGGCGCGATCGAAGTCCGCGATCGATTCGTCGGGCCGCTCGGCGAAGCAGAGCGTCGCGCCGCGCGCGATGCGGTAGCGCGGATTCTCCGAGTCGGCGGCGATCGCCTGGTCGAAGCGCGCGATCGCTTCGTCGAAGCGGGCGTCGCGCAGGAGCTCGAGCCCGTCGAGGAACAGCGAGTTCGCGTCCTGGGCGCGGGCGAGCGGAGCGAGGAGGAACGCGGCGAGGAGGACGGCGCGTGGATGGAGCATGGAAGCAATGTAGTCGGTGAAGGCCGTGACGGTGATGGAGGCGCGGCAACCGGGTCGCCGGGTTTCCGGTCTCTGTCACCCGGGTGACCGGTCATCGGGGGGGCGGGCCCCCGGGGGCGGGGGGCCGGGGGACCCCTTTGCGGGCCCCCCGGGCCCC
>CAZOLL010000159.1:0-4797 GCA_964580365.1 uncultured Phycisphaeraceae bacterium | reverse complement strand
GCTGGCGCCCTCCCCCCGGGGGTGCCGGGCTCCCGGCCGCGGGGCCCCGGGTGGCGGGGCGGCGGCTCCCGGGGGGGCCGCCCCCGGGGCCCCCCCGCCCCGGTACCGGGGAACCCGTGAACTGAGACCCGGGAACAGAGACCCGGAATCTCGACGCAGGCGCGAGCCTCCGGATCCGGGTTCCCTCCGTCCGCCCCGCTAGACTCGTGCGCTTTGCTCCCGGCCGGAAGTCTCGATGCGAACCCTCACCCTCGGTCACTCTCCCGACCCCGACGATGCCTTCATGTTCTTCGCGCTCGCGAAGGACAAAGTCGACACCGAGGGCCTTCGGTTCGAGCACGTCCTCCAGGACATCCAGACCCTCAACGAGCGCGCGTCGCGCGGCGAGCTCGACGTCACGGCGCTCTCCCTGTTCGCGTACGCGTCCCTCGCGGATCGCTACCGCCTCACCTCGTGCGGCGCGTCCGTCGGCGACGGCTACGGGCCGCTGCTCGTCGGCCGGCGCGCGTTCTCGCGCGACGAGTTGAAGTCGACGACGATCTGCGTGCCGGGCGTGAAGACGACCGCGTTCCTCGCGCTCAACCTCTACCTGCCCGGCGTGAAGACGCGCGTCCGGCCGTTCGACGCGATCCTCGAGGCGGTGAAGGCGGGTGACGAAGAAGTCGGGCTCCTCATCCACGAGGGCCAACTCACGTGGGCGTCGCACGGCGTGACGAAGATCGAGGACCTCGGCGAGTGGTGGAAGCGCGAGACGAAGCTGCCGCTTCCGCTCGGCGTGAACGGCGTGCGGCGCGATCTCGGCGACGAACTCGAGAAGAAGATCCAGCGCGTGCTGCGTCGCAGCATCGAGTGGGGGCTCGAGCACCGCGCGGAGGCAATCCCCTACGCCGCGGGGTTCGGACGCGGGATCGACCACGCGATCACCGGGCGGTTCGTCTCGATGTACGTGAACGACTTCACGCTCGACCTCGGCGACTCGGGGCGGCGCGGCGCCGTGGAACTGCTCTCACGCGCCGCGCGCGCCGGCCTCGTGCCCGCCCGCGTGCCGCTGGACTTCGTGACTGGGTGATCGGGGGAGATCGCGCGATCCGGGCGATCCGGGCGATCGGTGCGATTCGGGGCCGTGCGAATTCTCGATCGGGCTGTGCGCTTCACTCGCCCGCGAAGCTCTGATAAAACGCTTCGCTTCACGCGGCCGCGACGGGCCGGGGTAGCTCAATGGTAGAGCACCGCTTTCGTAAAGCGGGGGTTGTGGGTTCAAATCCCATCCCTGGCTCCAATCCGCGCGCCGACGATCGCTCGGCGGACGATCCGTCGCGTGCCAGAGGTCATGGCCGCGGGCGACGGGCCGTGCGCTCCACCCCGATCCGCCGCTTCTTCCGCTCCGCGCTGCGCGTGCTCTCCGGACCGTTCGATCGTCGCACCGTCGTGCGCCTCGCGCGCGCGGCGGCCGCGCGCGCCGCGGCGATCGGTCGCGCGCTCGTGCGCTTCATCGAACGCGATCTCGGCGAATCGCGCGCGCCGCTCGCCGCGATCGAGGCCGAGCGCGCGCGGCTCCTCTCGTGCCACGACCCGCTCGTCGACGGCTCGCTCGGCGACGGCGGTCCCTTCGACGCGGATGCCACCGTGCAGTCGGCGTGCACGCGCAGCAAGAAACGGAAGCACGCGGAGCTCATCCATCTCATCGTGCGGGAGCTCGCGCCGCGCGCGGCGCTCGAGCTCGGGACGAACGTCGGCATCTCCGGCGCCTACCAGGCGACCGCGCTCGCGCTTGCGGGACCCCGCGGTCGACTCGTCACGATCGAAGCGTCGCCCTACCGGGCGCGGGTCGCGCGCGCGCTCCACGCGACGCTCGGCCTTTCGAACGTCGAGCAGCGCGTCGGCCGCATCGAGGACCTGCTCGACGGAGTGCTCGCGGAGCCGGGCGGCTTCGACTTCGCATTCGTCGACGGTCTGCACACGCACGACGCGACGATCCAAGCGTTCGAGAAGATCACGCGCGCCGCGCCGGCCGGCGCCGCGATCCTGTTCGACGACGTGCGATGGTCGGACGCGATGGAGCGCGCGTGGAGCGAGATCGCCGAGGACGCGCGCGTGCACATCGTGGTCGACTTCGGCGGCATGGGGCTCTGCGTCACGGATCGAGGCGCGCACTCCGGTGCGAAGTCACGAACGCGCCTCCGGTCGATCGTCTGAGCGAAGCGCAACCGCGACGATGAGGTCAGATCCCGCGGTGGAAACCGCGCGGCGGTGCTCAACCGGCTCGAAGCGGCCGGCGCGATCTGGCCTTGAACGATGGGGCCCCGCGCCGAAGTCGGCGCGGGGCCCCGTCCCGTTTTTCCGAAGGGAGCGGCGCGCGCGATCAGGGGAAGTCGATCGCGACCGCGTTGGTCATCGTGTACCCGAACGACGCGCCCGGATCGAGCACGACGACCTGGAGGTCGAGCTCGAACGCGACCGGCACGACTGACAGGAACGCGGGAATCTCGACCGTGCCGCCGCCGGGGCCGGCGCCGCCGAGGAAGAACACGGGGAACACGTTGTAGATCGGGAGGGTCATGTGCAGAGTGCATCCGCCGAGGAGCGGCGTCGCGCCCTGCTGTGAGCCGAGGAACAAGAGGCACGTGGCGCCGCCGAAGCCGTCCGTCACCGCCATCGTCATCGTCTCGCCGGTCGCTGGGATGCCGTAGGTCGCGAGCGCCGGCACGAACCCGCCGGACCCGGGACACCCGGCCCCGTAGGCGGTGACGTTCTCGGACAGGTACTTGAACGATCCCGGGTTCCCGACGTCGCCGTTCGCGGACGTGTGGCTCCCCTGGACGTCGCCGGCCACGGAGAGCTGCCAGTCGAGGATCGTGTTCTGGCCGACATGCTCGGCGTGGGTCCAGCCGCTCGAGCCGTTGGCGTCGATGCTGCCGGGGAACCCGACGCCGTAGGTGAGCTGATCGACCATCACGGACGATGCATCGAACAGGTCGAGGTGGTCGCTCGGGTCGAGCGCTTCGGGATTGCTTCCGATGACCGCCACGCCGGCGAGGCCCCAGTCCGCCGTGAAAGTCGCGGCGGCGCCGGAGCACAGGATGACCGACTGACCGGGAGCCACGATCCCGAACCCGGAGAGGTCCACGCTTCCGGCTGTGTCGGAATCGTCATCGAAGCTCCATCCGGTCATGTCGACTGCGGCGTCGCCGACGTTCGTGAACTCGACGAATTCTCCCCCGGCGCCACCGTGCATGTACTCGGTGATCGCCATCTTCCCCGCCGCGGACGCCGACGCGGCGAACGCGGAACTGCAAATGAACACGAGCCAGATGCGGGGGACCATCGAAGTCTCCTTCTTCTTCGTGCTGCAAAAAAGGAACCGCGAACCTCGGGCAGGAGAGCTTCGTGGTGGACCGAGGAGTGTATGGCGCAGCCCATGGATTCGTCGAGCACGAGTCGAGGGATGCCCGCCGCTAGAATCCCCGCCCGCATGTCGCCGCCGCGCTTCTCTCAATCGCTTTCGATCGTTCTTCCCGCGTTCAACGAAGAGGGGAACATCGCGCGCGCGGTCGAGCAGTGCCTCGAGGTGGGCGCAGCGCACTGGTCGAAGTGCGAGGTCGTGGTCGTCGACGACGGCTCGAAGGACGACACGGGCAAGGTCGTGCGCGAGATCGCCGCGCGGCGCCCGGAAGTGCGCCTCATCTCGTTCGAGAAGAACAAGGGCTACGGCGCCGCGCTTGCCGCGGGCTTCCGCGCCGCGCAGAGCGACCTCGTGTTCTTTACCGACTCGGACCTGCAGTTCGACGTGAAGGAGCTGCCCGACCTGATGCCGTTGCTCGAGCGCGCGGACGTCGTGTTCGGGTTCCGCGTGTACCGCTACGACTCGGTGCTCCGCTGCCTCCTGTCGTGGACCTACAACCGGATCGTGCGCGTGCTGTTCCTCGTGCCGGTGCGCGACGTCGACTGCTCGTTCAAGCTGTTCACGCGCCCGGTCGTCGACCGGCTCGAGCTCGAGTCGACCGACTTCTTCATCGACACCGAGATGGTCGCGCGGTCGGCGAAGATGGGCGCGCGCGTCGTCGAGAAGGGCGTGCGCCACTACCCGCGCACCGCCGGCCACACGTCGGTGCGCGCGAGTCACATCCCGAAGACACTGTGGACGGTGGCGCGCATGTGGTTCCGCATCCAGTGCCCGGGTCTCGCGGGCGCGAAGCGCACGCCGCGCCTCTCCGAACCCGCGCCGTCGCGCGAGGAGCCCGTGCCGCCGCGCGACCCGGCTGCGTCGTCGTGAAGGATTCGGTCCACGCGGTCTACCGCGGCGAGAGCGACCACTGGTGGTTCCGCGCGCGACGCGCGATCTTCGCGGCGATGCTCGACCGCGAGCCGGCGCTCCGGCCCGGCGCGCGCATCCTCGACCTCGGCCCCGGCCACGGCGTGAACGGAGCGATCCTCGCGTCGCGCGGGCGGTGGGTCGCGCTCGACGTCGCGCGCGAGTCGCTCGACGGCTGCCGTTCGCACGGTGCGCTCGCGCTGCAGTCGGACGCGACGGCGGTCGCGGCGAAGGACGGCGCGTTCGACCTGGTGTGCGCGCTCGACGTGCTCGAGCACCTCGACGACGACGCGCGCGCGCTCGCGGCGTCGCGGCGCGTCACGGCGACGGACGGTCGCCTCCTGCTGTCCGTGCCGGCGTTCGGCTTCCTGTGGGGGAGGCAGGACGTGCTGTCGGAGCACAAGCGCCGCTACGCGCGGCCGCTCCTGCGCGAGCGGATCGAGCGCGCGGGATTCGAAGTGCTGCGCCTCACCTACTTCAACACG
>CAZOLL010000158.1:0-8848 GCA_964580365.1 uncultured Phycisphaeraceae bacterium | reverse complement strand
GTCGTAGCCGGTCCAGCCGACGAGCCCTCCTTGGAACGGGACCGGCGCCGCGCCGGACGCCGCGCGCGGACGCGGCGCGCGCTCGAGGAAGCCGCGCAAGGTCGCGAGCAGCGCGGCGCGCGACGCCTCGACCTCGGCCGGCGTGCGGGGCGGCGGCGACGCGGCGATCTCGAAGCCTTCCACCTCGCCGAACCCGATGAACGACCAGCGGCCGACGCGCTCGCCGCCTTCCACGCTCTCGAGCAGGAAGCACGGGCGGAACGGTGCCAGCTTCTTGAACGCCGAGACCGGCGTGTCGAGATCTGCCGCGATGTCGAATGGCGCCTGCATGTCGAGCTCCGGGCGCCCGGACCGGGTCGCGCGGAGGCAGGCCGAAAACGAGCGCGCCCGCCTCCGACACGGCCGGAGGCGGGCGCGGGTTGTTCAGTCGTCGATCGTCAGATCGTTCCCGCTCCGGCCTCCGAACGCGACCACCAACGCCAACTCGAGAGCGGGCGCGACGCGGGACGGAAGGAGCGGAAGGACGTCGACATCGCGGCGGAATGTAACCCGGATCGCCGCGCCGTCAAGCTCACACTCGTCACAGCCACAGCGCGAGCGCGATCGTCGCGGCGTTGAGAACGAGCGAGAGCAGGAGCGCGCGACGCCACGACAGCCCGGTCAACCCGCGGTAGACCAGCGTTTCCGCGACGATCACGCCGAGCTCGACCACGGCGAACGGAGTCCCGGCTTCCGCATGCAGCCACTGCGCGAGCGGTTGCGTCAGCAGGTTCGCGAGCGGAACGTCGATGAGACGACGACGGAGCGGGACGTCGCGCGTCCACGGCGCGCGCGGCAGCGCGAGCAGCGTCTCCACGACGACGGTGACCGCGAACGATGCGAGCGACGAGTCGATCACGCGCGAACCGGACGCATCGCCGCGAACGCGAGGAGCAGGACGGGGATCTCGATCCACGCGTGAACGGCGGAGAGCACGCCGTACGCGGCGCGCGCGTCCGCGAACGAGCGCGCGTACAGCGGGACGAGCGCGAGCGCGGCGAGCGCGACGAGCGCCGCGAACACGCGCGGCGACGGCCAGCGGACCAGCGAGCGGCGACTCGCGTCAGCGTCGCGCGGCAGCCGCGGCAGGACGAGCAGCACGGCGCCGTAGTGCATGCATTGAAGGTAGGTGGCCGCCGCGAACAACGGGAACGCGAAGGACGTCTCGATCAACGGCCGCGGCACGAACGCGCCGGCGTGGGCCGGGTCGATCGTCGAGCCGCGCGCGAGCGCGGCCGCGGCCAGCGCGACGAGGATCGGAACGGCGCCGAACACGATCGCGCCGCCGCGCAGGCTTCGCGCGCGATCCGCGAGGTCACGGCGCTCCGAGACGAACAGGACGGGCGTGACGTTGTGCAGGACGGCGAACGCGACGAGCGCGGTCAGCGGGTCGATCCACGCGCCGGCGAGCGGGACGATCGTGATCGCTGCTCCCAGCGCCCCGCGCGCCGCGCCGCCTCGCACGAGCAGCGGCAACGCGACCGCGACGAGCGCGGCGATCGCCGTCAACTCGATCCAGCGCTCCGTCGCCGGCGCGAGGCGCCCCGCCAACATGGAGAGCCGCAGTCCGACGACGAGCGCGAGCAGCGCGAACACGACGAGCGTCGTCTTGCGCGGCCAGCGGCCCGCGAAGCGCTCGTCGAGGTACTTCAACTCGGTGACGACGTGCGCGAGTCCGAACGCCGCGAGCGTCACCAGGTAGACCGGCAGCGGGAACAGCGCGCAGAGAGTCGCCGCGAGCGCGGAGAAGACCGCGACCGATGCGTTCGACGGCAGCGCGCGCGCAGCGATCACGTCACGCGCTCGCGGGACGCAACGCGGCGCGGCGGCTGCGTGCGATCAACAGGATGAGTCCGAGGGCGAGCGCGGCGGACATCGCCGGCACGAGCACAGGCTGCACCGTGCCGCCGAACGTCGGGGTCGGCCTCGCGGTGCGCGATTCCTCGACGGCGAGCGTCTGTCCTTCCATCGACGCGAGCTTCAGCGTCACCGTGACGATGCAGTCGCTCTCGGCCGGCGTCGGCCCGACGTTCAGGAACTTGGTGCGCGCGACGTGCGCGTCGTTCTTCGCGGCCTCGAAGCGGATCGTCCACCTCGTTTCGGCCGTCAGGTGCTCTGCAAGACGATCGCCCGGGACCGCGAGCACGCAGATCGCGTTCTTGTCGACGAGCAGCACGCCCGGGTGCGTCGCTTCGAGCGCGCCCGACGGGATCGGCACGGTCCACAACGTCAGCACGCGCGACGCGAGCGTCTCGAGCGCCTCGTCCTTGGCGAGCTTCTTCGGCGGCAGCCGCAGGTATTGGCCGGCGACGATCGCGTCGCCCTCGACCTCCGGGTTCAGCGCGCGGATCACCGGAAGGAACTTGCGGTCGCCGAACTCCGCCTTCGCGATCCCCTCGAGCGTGTCGCCCTTCGCGATCCGGTAGCGAACCGCAATGCGTTCCTGGAGCGCTCCCGCATCGATCACGACGTCCGAGCGCGCCGGCCGTCGCTCGCGCCCCTTCCGATCCTGCCCGGGGACGACCAAGTCCGCGCGCGCCGCAGCCGCGAACGACCCGATCACGACGACCAACGCACCGAGCACCGCGAACTTCGACATGTCCATTCCTCCGGCTGAGAAGGGCCGCGCCAATGACCGCTCGGTTGCGCGGTTCCGAACCAATGGAATCTTTCTCGGTGGCCTTCCGCGAGTCCTATCCTGCCGCACCCATGAACGAACGCGCACTCGCTCGCGTCCTCCCCGGCCTTCTTCCGCTCGTTCTCGCACTCGCCACGCCGTCGTGCGTCGCCTGCTTCGACCCGGTGGAGGAGAAGTTCCCCGAGGACGCCTACGAGACCTACACCGGCAGCGAGGAGCGCGTCGGCGACTTCCAGGTGCGCGTGACCGAGATGTCCGACGCAGCGGGCCACACGGTCGTCCTGTTCCCGATGATCCACATCGGCGATGCCGCCTTCTATAAGGAGGTGCAGGCCGAGTGCGACAAGGCCGATGTCGTCCTGACCGAAGGCGTCGGCGGCGACGCGAACCTCTCCGCCACGCACGCCTTCACCTCCTACCTGTTCGCGAACTACGCGCGCTTCGCCGCGCACGGCGGGATGACCGAGCAGCACGAAGCGTTCGGCTGGCGCAAGAACCAGCGGCGCGGCGACATGACGCGCGCCGAGTTCTCCGACCAAATGCCGTGGTGGGCGCCGATCTCGCAGACCGTGCTCTTGCCGTTCGCGATCGTCGGCCTCGAGATCTGGAACATGTCGAACTGGATCGGCCGCATGTCGCACCTCGCGGTCGGGCAGCAGACGTCCTTTCACGAGTGGGATCGCCACCTCTTCTGCCGCATCATCGGCGAGAGCGACGAGGAGGAGGACGAGGACGACCTCGATCTTCTGCTCCCCGGCGTGCTCGAGGCGCGCAACGCCCACCTGGTCGCACGGCTCGACGAGACGCTGAAGGACACGAACGTGAAGCGCGTTGCGCTCCCGTGGGGTGCGGCGCACATGCCCGGCGTCGAGAAGAGCCTGAAGGAGCGCGGCTACTCGATCGGAACGAAGCGCTGGGTGAAGGCGATGCGCGTGCGCTCGTTCGAGGCCGACGGACAGGACGAGGACCGCGCGACTGACTTCATGATCCCGTGGGTGATCCACTGGCGCGGCTACGGCGGCTCGTCGTCGCTCGCGCTCCTGCTGCAGACGATCTCGTGGGACAAGACCGAGTCGGGGAGCTGGTCGTTCGATCTCTTGTGGTCGTGGCTCGTGTCGACCGGCGCCGGTGCGAACGGCGAAGCGTCATTCCAAATCCTGCCGTCCCTCTTCGATCACCCGATCCTCTACGCGTGGTCGACCGACGGCACGTCGAGCCGCCACCGCTTCCTCCTGTTCTTCGACATCGGGGCCGCGGACTGAACGAGCGGAACCTCGCGGAATCACCGAGCGTCTGAAGCTCGAGCGCGAGCGCCCACCTCGCCGCTTCAACCGGGATCCGACGCCATGTGTTGTTCGAAGAAGAAGGGAGTGACCGGAAGCGGTCACTGAAAAGGAAGACTCCGACCGCGATCGACCAATGGACCGCGACTGTGTTCAGCTTCCGCTGAACTTGCGGTGCGGCCCCTTCTTCTCCTCGGCGGACAGCCCCGCTTCCACGCGCTTCCGGGCCTGGAACTCGCGCCAGCTCTCGAAGTTGCCGGCGTGGAAGTCGACTTCGCCGTCGGGGGAGAAGTGCAGCACGTGCGTGGCGATGCGGTCGAGGAAGTAGCGGTCGTGCGTGACGACGATGACGACGCCGGGGAAGTCGAGCAGCGCTTCTTCCAGCACGCGGAGCGTCATCAGGTCGAGGTCGTTGGTCGGCTCGTCGAGCAGGACGACGTTGCCGCCGCGCATGAGCATCTTCGCCATCTGCAGTCGGTTGCGCTCGCCGCCCGACAGCTCGCCGCCCGGGCGCGCCTGGTCGCCGCCGCGGAAGTTGAACCGCGCGAGGTAAGCGCGTCCGTTCACCTCGCTCGCGCCGACCTTCACGATGTCCTTGCCGCCGGTCACCTCGTCGTAGACCGACTTCTTCGGGTCGAGCTGGTCGCGGCTCTGGTCGAGGTAGCAGAGGTCGACCGTGTCGCCGCGCTCGATCGTGCCCGCGTCGGGCTTCTCCTGCCCGATCAACATCTTCATCAGCGTGGTCTTGCCCGTGCCGTTCGGGCCGACGACGCCGAGGATCGCGCCGGGAGGCAGCTCGAACGAGAGCTTGTCGAACAGCACGCGGTCGCCGAAGCCCTTCTTCAGCTCGCGGACCACGATCACCTTGTCGCCGAGCCGACGCGAGAACGGGATGCGCAGCTTGAAGTCGGAGCGCGCCGCCTTGTTGTCCTCCGCAACCAGCTCCTCGTAGCGCTGGATGCGCGCTTTGCTCTTCACCGTGCGGCCCTTGGCGTTCTGTCGGATCCACTCGAGCTCACGCGCGATCAGCTTGGCGCGCTCGTCGTCTTGCCGCTTCTCGACGCGCTCGATCTCCGCGCGCTGCTCGAGGTAGGCGGAGTAGTTGCCCTTGTACGGGCGCGAGCCGCCGCGCTCGATCTCGAGCATCCAGCCGACGACGTTGTCGAGGAAGTAGCGGTCGTGCGTGACGAGGAAGACCGCGCCCGGGTAGTCGACGAGGTGGCGCTCGAGCCACAGCACCGTGTCCGCGTCGAGGTGGTGGGTCGGCTCGTCGAGCAGGAGGAGGTCGGGGTGCTCGAGCAGCTGGCGGCACAACGCGACGCGGCGCTTCTCGCCGCCGGACAAGGGGCCGATCACCGCGTCGCGCGGCGGCGTGCGCAGCGCCATCATCGCCTGGTCGACCTTTCTGTCGACCTCCCACCCGTCCTCGGCGTCGATCGCCTCCTGCAGCGCCGTCATGCGCGCCATCAAGCGGTCCATCTCGGCGTCGGGGAGCGGCTCGCCGAGCTTCGCCGAGACGATCTCGAACTCGCGGATGCGCGCGCGCGTCGCCGCGACTCCCTCGTCGACGCACTGTCCAACGGTCGCCTTCGGATCGAGGCGCGGCTCCTGCGGCACGTAGCCGATCGAGAGGCCGGGCAGCGGCTGCACCGTCCCGTCGAACTCCTTGTCCTGCCCCGCGAGGATGCGGAGCAGCGTCGACTTGCCGGCGCCGTTCGGGCCGATGACGCCGATCTTCGCGCCACGGAGGAACGAGAGCGTGAGGCCGTTCAGGACTTCCTTGCCCGCGTAGCCTTTCCGCAGGCCGTGGACGGTGTAGATGATCTCGGAGGACTGGTTCTGCTCGGGCATCGCGCGCTCGGCGGAAAAGGGGGCCCAGTCTAGCGGACGCCGAGCGGCTCGCGCTGGGCGATCAGGTCGCGCGCTTCGACAGCGGCACGAGCATCGGCACGCGCTTGCGGTACTCGACGTAGTCTCTGCCGTGGGCCACGACGAGATCGCGCTCTTCGAAGACGATCGCGACGAGGATGTAGGCCGTCATCATTCCCGCGAACAGGACGTGGCCGACGGTCATGCGCGGCGCGGCCCAGAAGGCGAGCAGCCACCCGACGTACAGCGGATGCCGCACGACGCGGTGCATCATCGACACGCGGAAGGTCGGCGGCCGATGCTCGCGGCCGCGGAAGAAATCGACGACCTGGCGCAGCCCGAACAGCTCGAAGTGGTCGATCGCGAACGTCGCGAGCAGGACGATCACGACGCCGAGCGCGCAAAGGGCGGTGAGAAGGCCGGCCGTCACGCCGCTCGTCTCCCACACCACCGCGGGCAGCGGACGCCACGCGAAGAAGAACGCCACGAGCACGCCGACGGTCGCCAACACGTAGGCGCTGCGCTCGATCGGCCGCGGCACGATGCGCGTCCACACGGCCTTGAATCCGGGCCGCGCCATCGCGGTGTGCTGGAGCGCGAACGCGAGCAGCAGGAGGACGTCGGAGACCACGTCGGCGGTCGTGCCGACCGCGGGACCAGCGTCGATCGAGCGCGGCACCGCGAAGTCCATCAGGAAGCCGACCAGCCAGAGGAACGAGGCCAGGAACAGGAGGTAGGAGATCGAGCCGAAGACGAGAACCGCGACGCGAGACATCGGAAGCTCCTTTCGAGAACGGCCTCCATCGCGCGAAACCGGCCGTCGCTCGGACACCCGACGTGCGAACTCTCGGATTCCGTGGCCGACCGCGTTTCAACTCTGCGCGAAAGCGCTTCGGAGGTGCCGCATGAACCAGAACCCTGCCCTTCGCGCGAGTCGACCCACCTTCGCCGCGGCGTTGGCGAGCCTCCTGCTCACCGCCGCTTCCGCGCGCGCGGCCGACTTCAACGGGGACGGCTTCGACGACCTCGCCATCAGCTCGCGCGGCTCCGGCAACGCGAACCTCTTCTGGCGCGGGCGCGTGACCGTCCTGTTCGGCTCGAACGGATCCGGTCTCACCAGCGTCGGCCTCGTGACGTTCGACGCTGACAACTTCCTGATCCCCGACGACTTCGCGCAGCTCGGCGCCGCGCTGGCGGCGGGCGACTTCAACGGCGACGGCAAGGACGATCTCGCCATCGGCATTCCGGGAGCGTCGGTCGCGAACCAGCCGGACGCGGGCGAAGTCCTCGTGATCCCGGGGGCCGCATCGGGCTTCGATCTCACCGGCGCCACGCTCTGGACGCAGAACTCCGACGGGGTGAAGGACAAGGTCGAACCGCCGTTCGAGTTGGAAGGCCACCACCTGACCGAGCAGTTCGGCTCCGCGCTCGCCGCGGGCGACTTCGACGGCGACGGTTTCGACGACCTCGCGATCGGCGTCGGCGAGAGCACGAAGACGGTCCCGAACTCCGGCGCGATCCACGTGCTCCACGGCTCGCCCGACGGCCTGGTCGGCAAGAAGAGGGGCCGCCTGCGGTTCGTCTCGCAGGAGACCGACGGTGTGAAAGGAAAGTCGGAACCGTTCGACTACTTCGGCGCGCTCCTGCATGCGGGCGACTTCGACGGCGACGGGAAGGACGACCTCGCGTCGCAGTCGCGCGGCGAGTCGACGGTGGACGGGTACGCGAGCGGAGCGCTCAACCTCTTGTTCGGCTCGAAGCACGGCGTCTCGACCAAGCATCACCGCGCGATCGGCGCGAAGCGCCTCGGCGAGCCGCCGGAGTTCTCGCTGTCGATCGCGGACGCGCTCGCGTCCGGTGACTTCGACAACGACGGCCGCGCCGAGTTGGCCATCGGCATGCCGGGCCACGCGAGCAACACCGGCCGCATGCTCGTCGCCCGTCTGCCGAACCAGAAGTTCGACTTCGGTTCGCTCGTGGCGCTCGGAAGCTCGGACGTCGACGGAATGGTGACTTCGGTCGAGAGCGATCTGTTCGGCGCCTCGTGCGCGGCGGCCGACTTCGACGGCGACGGTTTCGACGACCTTGCGGTCGGGATGCCGGGAGCGGACTTCTCGGGCCTGTCGAACGCCGGCCGAGTCGGCGTTCTGCGCGGCTCGCCCACTGGGATCCTCACGCCCGGCAAGTTCCTGATCGAGGGCGCGGGCGGAGTGTCCGGCACCGCGGAGCAGTTCGACAACTTCGGCGAGGTGCTCACGACCGGTGACTTCGACGGCGACGGCTTCTTCGACCTGGTGGTCGGCATCCCGCGCCAAGACGTCGACGTCGTGATCCCCATGCCCGCCACGCGCTCGGACGCCGGCGCGTTCACGGTGATCTACGGTGCGATGACCGGGCTCGGGACCGGCGGCAGCGCGCAGTTCACGGAGCCGGCGGGGGCGGAGTCGTTGGGGCAGTTCGGGACGGTGCTGTGCAAGTGAGGTGAGGGGAGAAGAGCGGGCCGTCGCGGCGCGGATCCGCGTCATTCGGGGAACGGGGACGGGACCGGCCCCGAAACCGAGTCTCGGGGTCCGAGGTTCGGGCACCGGCACGGGCCCGAACCCGTTCAGCGGGACTCGACGCGGGGGATCGCGTCGGAGCTGAGTCGGCCGTGGAGGTGCCAGCCCCAGACGAGCTGGGGACAGCGCGGCGTCGCGGTCGGCGCGGGGCGAGGGCTCGGCTCGAGCTCGTGCCAGCCGGTGAACCACGCGGCGGAGGAATACGGATCCACGCGGCCGGTGAACGGGATGCCGTGGCGACGCGCGTTGGCCAGCACGTAGAGCAGCGTGTTCTTCACGTCGAGCGTCGAGCCGAGCACGCGGGAATGGAACCGATCGGCGAACACGCGGCCGCGACGGTTCAGTGCCGAATTCAAGTGGCGCGCGATGCGGACCAGCAGGCCCTGAACTCCGCGAGTGAGTGCGCGCGAGTCGTCGGCCTCGACGATCAGGTGCAGGTGGTTCGACATCACCGAGAAGTG
>CAZOLL010000157.1:0-8877 GCA_964580365.1 uncultured Phycisphaeraceae bacterium | reverse complement strand
CGGCGTCCGCCTCGGCGCCGCGTCCGCCGCCGGCCGCGCCTGCCGCGCCGGCGAAGCCCGCCCCCGCTCCGGTCCCCGAGACCGCGCGCGCGATGGCGCCGCCGCCGCGCGAGGAGCGCGCTCCGGCCGCCGCACCCGCGGCACGAGAATCGCGCCCCGAGCGCCCCAATCGCGATTCGCGTGCGAACCGCCGCGACGACAAGAAGAAGGACCGCGGCCGCGGTGCGAAGAAGGACGACGCCGTCGCGGGCGGCGCGAGCGGCGAAGGCCACGAGGGCCGTCCGAAGCTCAAGCGCTCCGACCAGTTCGACAAAACCGTCAAGGTCGGGATGATCATCGCGCTCCTGCTCGTGCTCATCGCGGGCACGATCGCGGGCGTCGTCTGGAAGAAGAAGAAGGACGAGAAGGACGCCGCCGACGCCCACGCGAAGTCCGTCGTCGACTTCGGCGCGAAGATCCGCGCGATGGATCCGAACGACCCGACGCAGGCCGAAGCGATGAAGGCCGAGCTCGAGTCGAAGAAGGACTTCTGGAACAAGGAGCAGACGATCCGCGCCGAGATGGCCGCGTTCCTCGCGAAGGCCGCGGCGTCGATCTCGACGTCGAAGGAGAAGGCCGAACTGGCCGACCGCCTCGCGAAGGCCGAGGAAGAAGTGAAGGGCGCCGACTCGAAGTCGGCCGAGCAGTTGAACGGCATCCGCCGCAACCTCGCGGACATCGCGCAGAAGGCCGCCGAGCTGGAGCCGGCGCTGATCGAGCGCGCGAATGCCGCGAAGCAGCAGGCCGTGCGCGCCTATGCGCAGCGCCTGTTCGAGGAAGCGAAGGGCTACGCGGCCGTGAACCCGGACAAGCAGCGCCAGGCGCTGACGAAGTATCAGCAGGCCGAGGACGAAGTGAAGAAGCTCCTCGTCGAGGCGAACAGCGCGAAGAACGCCGACGACGAGACCTACTTCAAGGAAGTCTTCAAGAAGACGATCGCGGAGTCGGACCTGCTCGCGACCGCGTTCTTCACCGCCGAGAAGATCGAGAGCACGCCGTGGACCGACCTCCTCACCGCGGAGCGCGGCAAGGAGTGGAACGCGAGCGCGGTGAAGGGATTCTCCGAGCGCGCGGACGCCGGGCTCCTGCTCGTCACCGGCCCCGACAAGTCGGAGACGTCCTCGGCGATCATGTCGATCGGCGACCAGGCCAAGTGGCGCGACTCGGTGGTCGAGTGTGAGTTCGAGGTCGAAAGCGGGAAGGTGACGTTCTACTTCCGTCTCGGCAGGAACCCGGGCAACGCGGGCGGCGAGTACTCCTGCGACGTCGACGCAGAGAGCGGCGCGATTACCGCGAACAAGCAGTACACGCTCACGAGCACGTTCGTCGGCAGCCACATCGCGATCTCGCTCACCGACTTCGACCCGTGGTCGAACGATGTCCCGTGGGCCCAGGAACGCGCGGGCGCGTTCGGCATCCAGGTGGCGCCCGGCACGAAATTGAAAGTCACGAAGCTCCGCATCAAGGAATTGCGCTGACGCGCGCACGGCGCGGAACGCAACCGATCGAGTGACCGAAGCGGAGATCGTCGACGTCGCGGTGACCGACGCGGAAGCCGGGACGCGGATCGACCGCTTCCTCGGCAACCGGTTCTATCCGGCTTACTCGCGCTCGTTCTTGACCGGGCTCATCGTGTCGGGCGCAATCACGGTGAACGAGAAGACGGTGCGCCCCGCGTACCGCATCGTCTCGGGCGACGCGATCCGCTGCCGGCTGTTGCCGCTCGCGGAGGACACGCCGGGGCCGGAAGACCTCCCGCTCGAAGTGCTCCACGAGGACGACCTGATCGTCGTCGTGAACAAGCCCGCGGGCATGATCGTGCACCCCGGCCCCGGACAGAAGTCGGGCACGCTCGTGAACGCGCTGCTGTCGAAGTATCCGGAGATCGCGAAGGTCGGCGTCGTCTTCCGGCCCGGGATCGTGCATCGCCTCGACGGCTTCACGTCGGGCGTGATGGTCGTCGCCCGCACGAACCACGCGCGCGTGCACCTCGTCGAGCAGTTCAAGACGAAGCGCGTGCAGAAGGAGTACCGCGCGATCGTCCTCGGCGAGATGCCGTTCGACTCCGACTACATCGACCTGCCGATCGGCCACGACCCGAAGCACCACGACCGCATGGCGATCGAGCCCGACGAGGGGAAGCCGGCGTCGACGTTCTACGAAGTGATCGAGCGGTTCCCCGGCGCGACCTACGTGAAGTGCTTCCCGCACACCGGACGCACGCACCAGATCCGCGTGCACCTCGCGCACATCGGCTTCCCGATCGTCTCCGACCCGGTCTACGGCGTGAAGCACGCGCATGCGTTCTCGAACCTGCGGAAGTCGCGCGGCGAGAAAGGTCTCTCGGTTCCGGAGATGCCGCGCCACGCGCTGCACGCGCACAAGATCACGTTCTTCCATCCGGCGACCGAGCGCAGTTTGACCTTCGAAGCACCGGTGCCGGATGACATGCTGCGCCTGCTCGACTTCTACCGGCAGCTCGCGAAGGAAAGGTCCTGACGGATCCGCGCGATGAGCGACCTCGACGCGAAGAAGGACGATTGGCGGAAGAAGAACTTCGGCGCCGCCGCGCCGAAGGACGCCGAGACGACGTCGGGCGTGCCGATCGAGCCGGTCTACGTCCCGCGCGCAGTCGATCGCGCGGAGTACGCGGCGCGCCTCGGCTTCCCCGGTGAGGCTCCGTTCACGCGCGGCCCGTACCCGACGATGTACCGCGGCAAGCCGTGGACAATGCGGCAGTACGCGGGGTTCGGCGACGCCGAAGAGACCAACCGCCGCTTCAAGTCGCTGCTCGCGAACGGACAGACCGGGCTCTCGGTCGCGTTCGACCTGCCGACGCAGATGGGTTACGACCCCGACGCGACGCTCGCGGAGGGCGAGGTCGGCAAGGTCGGCGTCTCGATCGCGACGCTCGACGACCTCGACCGCCTCCTCGACGGCATCCCGCTCGACCAGGTGTCGGTGTCGATGACGATCAACGCGACGGCGTCGATCCTCCTCGCGCTGACGATCGCGCTCGCGAAGCGCCGCGGCATCGACCCGGCGAAACTGCGCGGTACGGTGCAGAACGACATCCTGAAGGAGTACGTCGCGCGCGGGACGTACCGCTTTCCGATCCGCCCCGCGATGCGGCTCGTCACCGACCTCATCGGCCACTGCGCGACCAGCCTCCCCAGCTTCAACCCGATCTCGATCTCCGGGTACCACATGCGCGAGGCCGGCTGCACCGCCGCGCAGGAGATCGCCTTCACGCTCGGCAACGGGCTCGCGTACGTGAAGTCCGCGGTCGACGCGGGGCTCGACGTCGACCAGTTCGCGTCGCAGCTCTCGTTCTTCTTCAACGCGCACAACCACTTCTTCGAGGAGGTGGCGAAGTTCCGCGCCGCGCGACGCATGTGGGCTCGACTCGTGCGCGACCGCTTCGGCGCGAAGAAGGCGGAGTCGATGCGGCTGCGCTTCCACACGCAGACCGCGGGCTCGACGCTCACCGCGCAGCAGTCCGACGTCAACGTCGTGCGCGTGACGATGCAGGCGCTCGCGGCCGTGCTCGGCGGCACGCAGTCGCTGCACACCAACTCGAAGGACGAGGCGCTGTCGTTGCCGTCGGAGGCCGCAGCGACGCTCGCGCTCCGCACGCAGCAGGTGATCGCGTTCGAGTCCGGCGTCACCGACACGATCGACCCGCTCGGCGGCGCGCCGTTCATCGAGGAGCTGACCGACCGCCTCGAGGCGAAGGCGTCCGAGCTGATCGCGAAGCTCGACCAGCTCGGCGGCGCGGTCGCGGCCATCGAGCAGGGCTTCGTGCAGGGCGAGATCCATCGCGCGGCCTACGCGCACCAAAAGGCGGTCGAGTCGGGCGCGACGACGGTGGTCGGCGTGAACCGCTTCCAGACCGAAGAGACGCGCCCGCCGCCGTTCAAGATCGACGACCGCCTGCGGGCGGCCCGCATCGCGGAGGTCGAGAAGGTGAAGTCGCGGCGCGACGCCGGCGCCGCGAAGGCGGCGCTCGAGCGGCTCGCCGCTGCCGCGCCGACGCGCGAGAACCTGGTCCCCGGGCTCGTCCACGCGGTCGAATCGGGGGTCACCCTCGGCGAGATCTGCACGACCCTCGAGGGTCGATTCGGCCGTTACCGGCCCGACCGCTCCTGACCCCGGCCGCCGCAGCCGTTATCTTTCTCCGCGAAGAAGTCCGGTCGAGCCAACGTCGATCGCCGCCGCTCCGTTGACGCCGCGTTCCACCCGCGGCGTCGAATCGATCCGACGTCCGACCCGCACCGGCACAAGCGATTCGTGAGGGGGTTTCATGCGCGTCGCCGCCCGATTCGTCGCACTGACCACTGCGTTCGTCGCGTTCGCCGGTCTCGCCGACGCCCACGTCAACGAGAAGCTCGGCTACCGCATCAACCTGCCGAAGGATTTCGAGGCGGGGAAGGCGAACAGTTGGGAGAGCGAGACGCAGTTCGCGTCGACCGACGACAACTACATGGTCGACCGGTTCAAGAACGACAAGGGGCTCGCGATCGCGAATGACTGGACCGGGTTCAAGCGCACGATCTTCACGCTGTGGTTCCCGGAGCGCAGCGCGGTCGACATCGCGAAGAAGGAGCAGGAGAAGCGCGAGGAGAAGGAGAAGGCGGACGGAGACGGCCCGAAGGTCGACGTGCGCATCGGCGGGTCCAGTCGCGTGTACACGTCCTTCAAGGAGTGGGCGGAGGACCGCGTCCCGGGCTTCTACTTCGGCCCCGAGAAGGCGGGCAAGATCGCGGGCTTCGACGCGGTGCTGCGCGAGATGGTGTTCGAAAAGGGCGTGCGCTTCCCGATGCGGTGGCTGAGCTGCACCTACAAGCTGCCCGACGGCGAGTTCGCCGTCATGTGCACCTGCACGGATCAGCACTTCAAGAAGTACCAGAACGAGATGACCGGCATGTTCGGCAGCTTCAAGCTGGTCGACCCCGCCGGACTCAAGACGAAGGACTGGCTCGGCTGGCGCACCGAAGGCGTCGAGACGAACGAGCGTCTCGACGACAAGGATCTCGCGCCCGGCGAGGTGCTGAAGCGGCGGCGCGAACAGAAGGAGAAGGCGTTCGCGAAGGCGCTCGCCGACCTGCAGAAGGGTTGGAACCACTTCGAGACCGAGAACTACCTCGTCGTGTACGAGGGCGATCCGAAGTACGCGAAGCAGGCGAGTCGCCAGGCAGAGGCGGTGCGCGCGTGGCTCGAGGAGAACTTCGGCGCGATCGGCCAGGGCTACGTGCAGTCCGCGATCCTGCGCGTGTACGGCGACACCGACAAAGTCCCCGACGAACCGACCTGGACCTTCAACTTCGGACACGGGAGCTACGTGCAGGAGATCCGCTTCGCGAAACCGACGAGCCGCGGCTGGCAGGCCGAGTTCGCGAACTTGAACCGCGCGGTGACGCGCAACTGGTTCGATCAGAAGAACGAGGAGCTGTGGCGACGGATGCCGAGCTGGCTCGAATCCGGGCTCACCGAGTACCTCGACGACGCCGACCTGAAGGGCGCGCAGCTCACGTTCGGAACCGACCAGTGGGAGAAGGACCGCATGGTCGACGCGTTCGTCGCGCAGAAGAAGTACGAGAAGTCCGGCGGCGCCGACCCGCCGCTCAAACCGCTGAACACGCTGATGAAGATGACCAGCCGCGAGTCGTGGGACGGCGACAACTGGCGCTACACGCCGGCGCAGTGCGGCTCGTTGATCCGCTACCTCCTCGAAGGCCCGGGCAAGCGCGGCGAGCGCACGGCGAAGATCCTGCCGACCTACCTGAGCCACCTGTACGACCTCGTCGCGGAGGTCGAGCGGAAGCTGCTCGAAGAGGAGAAGGCCGGCGCGGCCGGCTCGGACGACAAGGCGTCGATGACGGACGAGGAGCGCCTGAAGGCGGAGGACGAGGAGTACAAGAAGAAGCGCGCGGCCGCGTTCGACAACGTCGAGAAGGAGCTGCTCGACAAGGCGTTCCAGCGCACCTTCGGCACGTGGACGGACGCGGACTGGAAGGCGCTCGACCGCTCGTGGCTGCAGTACGCCGACGGCCGCACCAAGTGATCCCCGTGATCTCGGTGATCTCCGGAGTTCTCCCGATGCGCCGCGCGCTCGTCTGCATTGCGTTCGCATGCCTCGCGAACGTCGCGTCCGCCGACTCGCTCTTCTTCAAGGACGGCCGGTCCTACGAAGTGCCGAAGCTCGTCAAGACCGAGAAGGGCTTCGAGGCGCAGTACACGAACGGCACGATCACGATCCCCGCCGAGCTCGTGAAGGAGTGGTTCGCCGCGGAGACCGGCGGCGACTACGCGGCGAAGAACGACGACGAAGCGAAGAAGCTCGCCGCCGGCCTCGTGCCGTTCGAGGGCAAGTGGATCTCGAAGGCCGACCGCGACAAGAAGATCGAGAAGCGCAACAAGACGCGGAAGGACGCGGTCGAGGAGGCGAAGAAACACCAGGAGTGGCGCGACCGGTACAAGGCGACCACCGCGCACTTCAACTTCGAGTACACGGTCCCGCTCGAGGTCGGCGCCAACTACATGACGCTGTTCGAGGTCTACTTCGACACGTTCGCGAAGGAGTGGGGCGTCAAGCAGCCGCCGAACCAGAAGCTGAAGGTCTGCTTCTACAACGACGAGGACGACTTCCATCGCATCGGCAACGCGCCGCGCGGAGTGCTCGGCTACTTCCGCTTCGTCGAGCCCCTCGAGCTGAACTTCTTCTACGAGCGCGACGACGAGCGCCTGACGCTCGACGTCCTCTTCCACGAGACGAACCACTACCTCTTCCACCTCTACACGGAGAGCGACTTCGTCTTCGCGCCGTGGATCGACGAGGGAATGGCCGAGTACTACGGCGCGAGCGAGTGGGACCCGATCAAGAAGTCGATGTCGATCGGGCACCTGCAGGAAGGGCGCCTGGTCGTGCTGCTCGACGAGATCGACGGCGGCACGATGCAGGACCTGAAGGGGCTGATGAGCGAGCCGGAGATCGACGCGACGCAGTACGCGTGGGCGTGGTCGCTCAACCACATGCTGATGCAGTCGCCGAAGTACAAGGACAAGTACAGGAAGTACCTCGCGAAGCTCGGCAAGGACGGGAAGCTCGAGCGCGAGCCGTGGCCGCGGAACGAGACGAAGCGCTGGGTGAAGCCGCCGGTCGCGATCGAACTGTTCCGCACCATGCTCGGCATCAAGGACCTCGAGGCGTTCGAGCAGGAGTGGTACGCCTACGTGAAGCAGATGAACGTGAAGTCGGCGCGCGGGTACACGCGCGCGGGGCAGTTCTGCGAGCGGTGGCAGCGCTGGGTGCGCGCGACGATGTACTACAGGAAGGCGATCGAACTCTATTCGCGCGACCCGGCGACCTACACCGGCCTCGCGCGCGCTCTCTCGGCCGACGGCAAGCTCGACGACGCGATCAAGGCGCTCGAGCAGGCGATCGAGCTCGACCCGTTGAACCCGTACCTGCACCTCCGGCTCGGCGCGCTGTACCGGCATCGCGAGGACGAGACGTCGCGCGACAAGGGCAAGCAACTGCAGCTGCTCGCGATCGAGATGGACCCGAACGACGGCGGCATCGTGTTCGAGGTCGACCCCGAGGTGTTGAAGGAAGCGCCGAACTGATCGGGACGCGAAGTCAGGCGACCGACGCCGTCGCCTCGAGCCGCGCCGCCGCGACCGCGAACACGCGGTCGACCTCGATCCGCGTCATGCAGCGATGGTCGATCGGGCAGACGCGCAGGAGGCACGGCGAGCAGTCGACCGGCTCGCGGACGATGTCGTGGCCGAGGCCGTAGGGCGAGGTCGTCACGGGGTCCGTGCTGCCGAAGATCGCGACCAGCGGAGCGCCGACGGCGGCGGCCGCGTGCATCGCGCCGGTGTCGTTCGACACGACGAGTTGCGAGCGCTTGAGCACGGCGCACAAACCCATGATCGTCGTCTTGCCCGAGAGGTCGAGCACCGGCACGTCTTCGAGCGCGTGACGGATGCGGTCGCAGACGAGCTGGTCGGAGCCCGGGCCGCCGATCAGGACGATCGCCGCGCGGCGCTCCGCGCCGAGCCGGCGCGCGAGGTCGGTGAACCGCTCCTCGGGCCACTGCTTCGCGGTGCCGTAGTGCGCGCCGGGGATCATCGCGACGAGCGGACGATCGAGGTCGGAAAGCGGCGCGAGCAGGCGCTCCGCCTCCGCGAACGCGTCCTCGGGGAGCGCGAGCTCCGGCGCGTCGGCCGCGTTCGGCGGGCTGTCGATCCCGAGCGCGGGGAGCAGGTGCCGGAAGTAGTCGACGCGGTGGATCTTCAACAGCCGCGGGTCTCGCTCGATCGGTTCGGTGAGGAGGAAGCCGCGGCCCGAAGCGCCGAACCCGACGCGCCGCGCGGCACCGGACAGGACGGCGGTCCATGCCGCGCCGAACGAGCGCGGCATCACCAGCGCGACGTCCGGGCGCCAGTCGCGCAGCCGCCGCACGAGGTCGGTGTAGGCGCCGAACCGCGAAATGCCCGGCTTCCTGCCGTAGACGATGACTTCGTCGATGGCGGGGACGGCGCGGTACAGGTCGGCGACGCCGCCGCGCGCGAGGACGGCAATGCGCCGCTCCGCGTCGCTCGCACGGAGCGCGCGGTAGACGGGGATCGCCATGATCGCATCGCCGAGCCACGAAGGCCCGAGCACGAGCAGCCGTTCGGGCATGGGGCGGCGATGATAAGGGACCGCGCTCCGATCGTCGGAATGGAGTGCCAACATTTGTCTCGGAACGCGCTGAATCGCCAAAGCTCGATCGCTTACTCTCGCCACTCTTCAAGCTGGGCTGGCGCGCCGAGGAGGACCGGACCTCGTGC
>CAZOLL010000156.1:0-8882 GCA_964580365.1 uncultured Phycisphaeraceae bacterium | reverse complement strand
TCGAACGCTCTTCCCCACTGGGCCCCTTTGGCGCGGGGTCACGGGGGCGCGCAGCTCCCGTGTTCCGGTGGCGAACGCCACGCCCCGCAGCGCCCGCTGCATCGCACCGCGACGCCAGTCGCACGCCAGCGACGCGAGTCGCAATCGCCGCGGCGCGCCGCCTCGCTACACTGCGAAAGTGGAATTCGTCTACGTCGTCCCTCGCTTCGAACTCTTCGAGCTGCACGCGCCGCACGGCTTCCAATCTCTCGCGCGACACGAAGCCGACATCACGAAGTGGGTCGACCGCGCTCGGTCGAAGGGCTTTTTCATGGAGCGGCCCTACGCCGAGGAGCACGCGGCCTTCAAGCAGTTGATCCCTTACACGCTCGTCATCCGCGCCGGCGCCGCGCCGGAGGTGTTGCTCCTGCGCCGCTCGAAGAAGGGCGGCGATTCGCGGCTGCACGACAAGCTCTCCATCGGCGTCGGCGGGCACGTGAACCCGGAGGACGCGGGCGGCGACCTGCTGGCCGCGTGCGCGCGGCGCGAGATCAACGAAGAGCTCGTGATCGACGGCGCGCCGGACATCGTGCCGGTCGGCGTCATCAACGACGACTCGAACGCGGTCGGCTCGGTGCACTTCGGGGTCGTTCATCGCGCGCTGGTTCCCGCGGGAGCGAACGTCGGCGTGCGCGAGACCGAGTTGTTGTCGGCACGGTTCGTCCCCGTCGCGGAGCTGAAGAAGCTCGCCGCGGATCCGGGCGTGAACCTCGAGACGTGGTCGAAGCTGATCGTCGAGCGCATCGAGGAGCTGCTTCCGGGGACATGACGGGGGCGTGACGAGGGCCGCGATGGAATCCGAGTTCGACGCGATCCGCGGCGCCACGGTGTCCGGGCTGCTCCGTCGCGTCGCCGCGCGGCTCGGCGGACACGAAGCGGTCGCCTCGCCGGAGCGCGCCACGCGCTGGACCTATGCGGAGCTCGACCACCGGGCCGACGCCCTCGCCGCCGCGCTCATCGCCGACGGCTTTCTTCCGGGTGACCGCGCGGTGGTCTGGGCGACGAACTTCCCGGAGTGGATCCAGCTGCAGTACGGCCTCGCGCGCGCGGGCGTGGTGCTCGTCACGGCGAACACGGCGTTCAAGCTCGAGGAGATCACCTACATCTTGAAGAAGAGCGGCGCGCGCGCGCTGTTCTTCGGCCGAGGCGGCAGGGGCAACGACTTCCCGCCCACCGTCGCCGCGCTCGACCGCGCTGCGCTGCCGTCGTTGCGCCGGGTCGTCGGGCTCGACGGAGCGGCGGCCGCCGACTCGATCCCGATCGCACGCTTCCTCGAGCTCGCGACCGACGCGTCGCGCGCCGAGGTGACGCGCCGCGAGGCCAGCCTCGACCCGCACGCCGTCATCAACATGCAGTACACGTCGGGGACGACGGGCTTCCCGAAGGGCGTGATGCTCTCGCACTCGAACCTCGTCGAGAACACGCTCGCGATCGCGCCGGCCTTCCGGCACCGGCCGGGCGACCGCCTGTGCCTCGCGGTGCCGCTGTTCCACTGCTTCGGCTGCGTGATCGGGACGCTCGTCGCGCACGCGTGCGGCATGGCGATCGTCCTCAACGACGTGTTCGACGCGGAGGCGGTCCTGGACACGATCGAGCGCGAGCGATGCACCACTGTGTACGGCGTGCCGACGATGTTCATCGCGGAGCTCGAAGCGCAGCGCAAGCGGCCGCGCGATCTCTCGTCGCTGCGCGTCGGAGTGATGGCGGGCGCGTTCTGCCCCGAGAAGCTGATGCGCGAGGCGTCGGCTGAGCTGTCGATCCCCGGCCTCGTGATCGCCTACGGGCTGACCGAAGCGTCCCCGGGCGTGACGTTGTCGCGGCCGGAGGACCCGCTCGACGTGCGCGCGACGACCGTCGGCCGCCGGCTGCCGGGCGTCGAGATCAAGATCGTCTGCCCGAACACGTTCGCGTCGCTCCCGTGCGGAGAGCGCGGCGAGCTGTGGACGCGCGGCCCGCACGTGATGCTCGGCTACGACGGCGAGGAAGCCGCCACGCGCGCGGCGATCACGCCCGACGGCTGGCTGCGCACCGGCGACCTCGCGGAAGAACTGCCGGGCGGGTACTTCCGCATCGTCGGCCGCATCAAGGAGCTCATCATCCGCGGCGGCGAGAACATCTCTCCCGCGGAGATCGAGGACTGCCTGCGCCGCCACCCGGCCGTGCTCGACGCCGCCGTGTTCGGCGTCGCGTCGGCGTTCTTCGGCGAAGAGGTTGCGGCCGCCGTCCGCCTGAGGCCCGGCACGGCGGCGTCCGCCGACGAGCTGCGCGCGCACGTCCGTTCGCATCTCGCCGACCACAAGGTCCCATCGCGCATCGAGGCGGTGGACGCGTTCCCGCTGACCGGATCCGGCAAGGTGCAGAAGTTCAAGCTGAAGGAACGATTCGCCGCGCCCCGGTAGAATCCCGCGCGGGCGCCCGCGGAGTCACGCGGTGCAGAATCGTCGTTCGTCTCTCCCGAAGCTCGCGCTCCTCGCCGGCGCGCTCGCGCTGTTTTGCGTCGCTGCGTTTCTCCTTTCGCGCACGCCGCCCGCCGCCGTCACGAGCCCCGTCGTCATCCCGGTCGCGGATCTCACGGCGATGCCCGACGATTCGCCAGCGGTCGCCGTCGCGGACGACGCGGTGCTCGAGGAGGACGTCGCGAGCGCTCCGCCCGCGAACGTCCCGGCACGGGCCGCGGAGCTGACGCAGAACGGGTTCCGGAAGGTCACGTGGAACGCCCGACGACAGGACGACCGCCGCGCGGTCCTCTGCACCGTCGCCGCGCGCGGCGCGTCGAACGAGCCGATCGTCCCGGTCGCGTTTGACTCGCACTTCCGCCCCACGTCGCCGTCCATGGGCGCGACGCGCGGAATCCTCTTCGTTCCACCGAAGGCCGCGATGCTCGTGTTCCAGGCGCAGTCCGCCCTCGACCTCGAGGAATCACGCGTGCCGGTGCCCGCCGACGGCACGAAGCTCGAGGTGCTGTTCGAAGCGGGCCACGGCTTCGTCGCGGGCCAGGTCGTCGACGAAAGCGGCACCCCGCTGCCGGGCATGCCGGTCACCCTGAACGGGAGGATCCGACGCACGAGCGACTCGATCGGCGCGTTCCGATTCGAGCCGCTCGCGGACGGCGCATACAACCTGGCGTTACGTTCCGACGCGCTGGCGCCGAGTCGAGCGGCGCGCGAAAGCGTCATCGTGTCGGAAGGACGTCCGGATCGCGCCGCGCTCCTGCGCGTCGCGCGCGGCGCGACCGTGCGCGGCCGCGTGGTGCTCGCGGGGACGCGCGCTCCGGTGGCGGGCGCGCGCATCGTCCTGACCCGCGGAGGGACCGGGCCGACCGCTCGTGGGCGCGACGCGAGCTACCGCGAGACGAGTTCGGATCGCGACGGCGCGTTCAAGATCGGCTGGCTCGCGGCGGACGACTATCAGCTCGCGACGCGGGTCGAGAGCGGCGGCGTCGGCCGCAGCGTGATGCCGGTCCCCGCGGTCTCGGCGGGCGAGGAGCGCGAGGTGGAGGTCGCGCTGACCTCGGGAGCGGGGACGATCCACGGCGCGCTCACCGACCCGGACGGCAAGCCGATCCCGTTCGCCGTGCTGCAGGCGCGCGAGTCGAAGAGCGGGACCACCATCACGGCGCGCACCGGGAGCACCGGCGAGTTCGAGTTGACGCAGCTCGCGCCCGGCACGTGGACCTTGGGCCTCGAGCCCGAATACCGCGAGGCGTTCAACTGGACGCCGGTCGGGACGCCGTCGGTCGCTCTCGCGGACGGCGCAAACGTCGCGGCGGAGCTGCACGTGAAGCCCGGAGCGTTCCTGCGCGGCGCGATCGACAGCGCCGCGCACCGCACGGGCCTCGTCGTGCGCGTCACCGCGGACGACGGCACCGTGCTCACCAAGAGCGTCGGACAGGAAGGCGGCTTCGCGTTCGGCGCGCTCGCGACCGGGACCTACCTCGTCGAAGTGCTCGATCCGGCGGCCGAGAACCGGCCACTGGCGATGCAGCGCGTCACCGTCGACGGGCGTGCGGAGAAGGTGCGCATCTCGGTTCCTTGATGCCACGCGCCTGAATCGCTCAGGTCCGCCGGGAGGGCTTGCCGAAACCCTCTGCGTGAGCGCCGCCGAGACGAACCGCTACGCGCTGAACTCGACCCTCACGCCGCTTCCCCATCCACCGCCGCCGGACCCGGGAGCGCTCTCGCTCGGATCGAAGGTCGGCGACCGGCCGGGCGCGCCCGAGGAGCCGAAGATCCCGGAGCGACTCGGTCGCTTCGTGATCCGCCGCGTGCTCGCCGTCGGCGGCATGGGGACGGTGTACGAGGCCGAGCAGGACGACCCGCGCCGCGTCGTCGCGCTGAAGACGTTGCGCCAGGGGATCACGACCGACACCACGCTGCGCCGCTTCCGCGTCGAGGCCGAGATCCTCGCGCGCCTCCACCACTCGAGCATCGCGCAGATCTACGAAGCCGGCACGCTGCAGGAGCCCGGGTCGGTCGACCAGGTGCCGTACTTCGCGATGGAGCTGGTCGAGGGCGCCCGGCCCCTCGACCGCTACGTCGCCGATGCGAACCTCCCGATCAAGCAGCGCGTGCGCACCTTCCTGCGCGTGTGCGACGCGGTGCAGTACGGACACGAGCGCGGCGTCATCCACCGCGACCTGAAGCCGGGCAACATCCTGGTCGATTCGAGCGGCCACCCGAAGCTGATCGACTACGGCGTCGCCGCGGCGCGCGACCGTTCCGCGAGCGACCTCACGTTGATCGCGGACCAGGGCCTCTTGGTCGGCACGCTCCTCTACCTCTCGCCCGAGCAGCTCACGGCGAAGTGCGTGACGCCCGACGTGCGCGGCGACGTCTACGCGCTCGGCATCTGCCTCTACGAAGTGCTCACCGACTTCCAGCCGTTCGACCTCACCGAGATGTCGCTCGCCGACGCGGTGCGGCGTCTCGTCGAGGACGAACCGAACGCGCCGCGCCGCGTGCGCGAGGACATGCCGCGCGAGCTCGAGTGGATCATCCTGAAGGCTCTCGAGAAGGACCCCGCCCACCGCTACCCGTCGGTGCAGCACCTGCGCGACGACCTCGCGCGCTTCCTCGACGGGAAGGCGCTGGAAGCCGCGCCGAGGAGCGCGATCTACCGCGCGCGCAAGTTCTGCACCCGGCACACGGCGGTCGTCGCTTTCGTGCTGGCGCTCATTCTCGGCCTCGTCGCGACCGCGGCGGCCACGTGGGTCGGGCTCGCGCGCGAGTCAGCGTTGCGCGAAACCGCGGAGGCCGAGCAGCGCGCGGCGGTGCGTCAGTCGGAGCGCGCGATCCTCGTGTCCCAGTTCTTCGCCGACCTGTTCGCGAATCCGAACGGCGCCGCCAGCGCCGTCGGCGCCGTCGGCGACCCGGCGAGCGCTCAGGCGACCGATCCCGACGGGGCGCGCGTGACGGAGCTGTTCGACCGCGCCGCGCGCGCGATGACGACGAAGAAGCGCACGCCGCAGCTCAAGCTCGAGCTGTATCGCCGCCTCGGTCGCGCGGCGACGGACGCGGGCCTGTATGAGCACGCGGCCGCGTTCGAGAAGAAGGCGCAGGAGATCGCGACCGCATTGAACGGGCCGCGGAGCCCGGAGGCGGAACGCGCGAGAACGGCAGTCGAGGAGGCGGAGCGACGGATCGAGGAAAGACGCGGGCGATCACCGTGACCGATTTGGAGGGCTTTCCTGTGCGAGGAAAGGTCGTTCAAGCCTAAGTCAGAAATCGGGAGGAGGACTCCCTTTGTGCAGTCGCAGTGACCGCCCGCCGTCAGAACTTCTCGTTCCCTGCCGTACCCGTATCGAAATCACTTGGTCGATCGGAGGCGAGATCCCGGCGGGTCAAGACGCCGGGCTCGGACAAGAAGCGGGACCATTGTTGCCAACACAGTCCGCACACCACCGCCAATCTTCTCGCGATTCGTTGTAGGGTTCGAAGCGGTCGAATCAAACAAATCCTCCGACCGTGTCGATCAAGTCCGGCGACAAGACGCCGGGCGCTCCCCTCGAGCTGGAGCGGGCAACGAGCGCATTCCATCCAGATGAACGCGCATCGCGGCCGCGGGTCACAACCCCGAA
This sequence comes from uncultured Phycisphaeraceae bacterium, assembly GCA_964580365.1. Lineage (GTDB taxonomy): Bacteria > Planctomycetota > B15-G4 > B15-G4 > JADJEK01 > CAZBOK01. The sequence goes on along the minus strand of CAZOLL010000156.1, from coordinate 2,767 downwards.
GCGCTTTTAATAGGATCCCCCGCTCTCCCTTTTGCGGAGTGCGTCATGGCGATCCCGGCGCGTCGCACGTCCTTGTTGCTGCTCTTGCTCGTGGTCGCCGCGGTCTGCGCGGTGTTCTTCCTGCGGCGCGGCTCGATGAACCGCGCGCAGCGGGTCGAGCTGTTGAACCACGCGCTTGCACTCGCGCAGGACGGGCAATGGCTGGACGCCGAGAGGGAGTTCGTGCGCGCGATGGAAGCCGACCCGAGCGACGCGACCGCGACGTTCGGCGCGGCGACGACCGCGTTGCGCGGCTCGCGTGATTCGACGGCGGCGCTCGAGCGGTTCGACCGATTCCTCGCACTCGAGAAGGACAGCGCCATCGGCCTGTTCGGCAAGGCGATCGCCCTGCGGCGGCTCGACCGCTTCGACGAGGCGGCCACTCTGATGGAGCGCGCCGGCCGGCTCGCGCCGGACGACGCCGACATCGCGTACTTCACCGGCGACACGCTGCGCCAGATCGACCGCGACGCAGATGCGCTCGCGTGGTTCGAGAAGGCGCTCGCGATGGACGCGACCGATCTCGGGGCGATGCACGGCATCTCCCAGTTGGTGCGAAAGAGCGACCCCGCGCGCTCCACCGAGCTCGTCGAGCGCAAGAAGTCCCTCGAGCGCGCCGGCGTCCCGGAGCTGCACGTCGGAAGCAACGAGTGGGCGCGCGCGTTCGACCGAAGGCTCGAGGTCGTGCAGCGCGAGGCCGGCGCGACCGGCGCTGCCAACACGCCCGCGGCGCCGCAGCTCGCGGCGAATTGGCGGACGCTCGACGTCGGACTGCCCGAGGCGGGCGGCGCGTCGATCGCGATCGCCGACTTCGACGGCGACTGCGACCTCGACGTCGCCGCATGCAGCGTGGGGATGCTGCGCAACGACGCCGGCCGCGTCGCGCGCGTCGATGCTCCGGCGCTCGCGGAGCCCCGAGCCGCGATGGCCGCCGGCGACGTCGACAACGACGGCTTGCCCGACCTCGTCGGCCACGGCGCCACGGTGCTCCACAACGACGGCGGGTTCGCGTTCACGTCGCTCCCCGGCGACTCGAAGACCCCGCAGGACGCAGGCGCCCTCCTGCTCTGCGACTTCGATCACGACGGCGATCTCGACGTCATCGAGACGCGCTCCGCGGGACGAGACCCCGCGCAGGAGCGGCTCCGCGTCCTGCGCAACGACCTGCCGCCGCTCTACGACATCGACGGACGTCGCAATCCCGACGCACCACCGGGCAGCTTGAAGTTCACCGACGTCTCGGACGAGGCGGCGCCGATGAGCGGCGTCCGCGCGCCGATCGCCGTCGCGTTCGGCGACGTGCAGAACGACAACGCGACCGACTTCCTCGTCCTCGGGTTGCACGAGGAGGGCCGCCTCCTGCTCGGAGTGCGCGGCGGGAAGTTCGCGGACCTCGGCCCAGAGTCGAGCGGCGTCGGTCGCTTCGCCGCGAGCAAGGTCGAGCTCGCGGACGTCGACTCCGACGGCTGGGACGACGTGGTCGCGATCGCCCCGGGCGACAAGATGCTCTACGTCGCGCGCAATCGCGGCAACGGCACGTTCGAGCCGGAGCTCGAGATCGACGGCGCCAAGGCGTCGAGCGACGCGTTCGTCCTCGCCGACCTCGACAACGACGGCGACCTGGACGTCGTGTTCGGCGACGGGAAGCAGGGCAAGACGCTCGAGAACGTCGGACCCGGCACGTTTCGGCCGGCGGGCGGCGCGGCGTTCGCGACGAAAGGCGACGTGGGCTCGCTCGACGCGGCCGATCTCGACGGCGACGGCGTGACCGAGATCGTCGCGCGCGAAGCGACCGGTGCGATCGAAGCGTTCGCTTCCGGCATCGCCGCGCCTCCGCCGCTGCGGCTCACGTTCGAAGGCCACCGCTCGAACCGCCAGGCGATCGGCTGCAAGGTCGAAGTGCGCTCCGGTTCGTTCTACGCGAAGCGCACCGTGCGTCGCGTCCCGCTCGACGTCGGCGTGGGCGACCGCACGCGCCTCGACGCCGTCTCGGTGCTGTGGTCGAACGGCGTGCGCCAGGGGTACTGGGACGTCACTCCGCGAGACCCGTCGTGGACGGCGAAGTTCGACCGCATGCCGTTGCAGTACAAGGAGGTCGAACCCTCGAAGTGCTCGCCGAACGGGTACGTGATCCGCCAGATCGTGCGCCGCGAGGGCAGCTGCCCAATCGTGTTCGCCTGGAGCGGCGAGCGCTTCGCGTACGTGAACGACTTTCTCTGCTCGTCGCCGCTCGGCCTCGACATGGGCGGCGGCCACTTCGCGCAGCCGAACCCGGACGACTGGATCCGCATCGCGCCCGAGCAGCTCGTGCCGAAGGACGGCAAGCTCGAGCTGCGTCTCACGGAGGAGCTGCGCGAGATCACCTACCTCGACTCCGTCGAGCTGGTCGCGGTCGACCACGCGAGCGACGCGTCGATGTACCTGAACTCGACGTTCACGTTCCCCGAGGCGCCGCCGCTCGTCGTCCACGGTGTGAAGAACTTGCGCCCCGTCGCGCGCGCCGTCGACCAGCGCGGAACCGACGTGACCGAGCGCCTGGCCAAGCTCGATCGCGTGTGCGTCGATTCGTTCGCGCGCTGCCGCGGCCCGATGCAGGGCATGGCCGAGCCGCACACGCTGACGCTCGACCTCGGCGACGTGTCGGCGGCGCGGCGCGTTCGGCTGTTCGCCGACGGTTGGTTCTACTGGACCGATTCGACGGTGAACGACGCGATCGCGCAGGACACCG
>CAZOLL010000155.1:0-8926 GCA_964580365.1 uncultured Phycisphaeraceae bacterium | reverse complement strand
GGACGCGCGCATCGAGATCTTCGAGCGCAACCGGCAAAACGACACGTTCGGGTTCGGCGTGGTGTTCTCCGCGGAGACGCTGTCGAACCTCGAAGCGGCGGACGCGGAGAGCTTCGCCGCGATCAAAGCGCGCTTCGCCTACTGGGACGACATCGAGACGTGGTTTCGCGGCGCGAAGGTGACGTCGTCCGGACACGGGTTCTGCGGGCTGTCGCGCCAGGCGCTGCTCAACGTGCTGGAGGCGCGCGCGCGCGAGCTCGGCGTCGTGCAGCAGTTCGGCCGCGAGGTGACCGACGTTGCGGAACTCACCGGCGCGGACCTCGTGATCGCGTGCGACGGCGTCAACAGCGCGGTGCGCACGAAGCTCGCGGAGAAGTTCCGTCCGACGATCGAGATGGGACGCTGCCGTTTCACGTGGCTCGGCGCGACGCTGCCGCTGCGTGCGTTCACCTTCATGTACCGCGCGAACGAGCACGGCTGGTTCGCGGTGCACTCCTATCCGTTCGAGAAAGGGCGCAGCACGTTCATCGTCGAGTGCCACGAGGACACGTGGAAGAAAGCCGGGCTCGATCGCGCGAGCGAGGAGGAGACGGTCGCCTACTGCGAGAAGCTCTTCGCCGAGGAGCTTGGGGGCCACCGTTTGCTCGCGAACCGCTCGATCTGGCGCGCTTTCCCGACGATCACCAACGAGACGTGGCACGACGGCAACGTCGTGCTGATGGGGGACGCCGCGCACACGGCGCACTTCTCGATCGGGTCGGGCACCAAGCTCGCGATGGAGGACGCGATCGCTCTCGCGGATTCGTTTGCGACCGCGGGAGCTCGCCCCGTCGCGGAGATCCTCGCGCGGTACGAAAACGCGCGACGGCCCGACGTCGCGCGGCTGCAGCGCTCGGCGAAGACGAGCCGGCGCTGGTTCGAGAATCTCTCGCGGTACGTCGACCAGGACCCGGTCGAGTTCACGTTCAACCAGACGACGCGCAGCCACCGGATCACGTGGGACAACCTCGAGCGACGCGACCCGAAGTTCGTCGCCGTCGTGCGCGAGAATTTCGCGAAGCGCTGCGGCGCGCCGGCGACGTCGTCGGGCGCGCCGCCCCTGCCGATGTTCACGCCGTTCTCGCTCAAGTCGATGACGCTCGCGAACCGCGTCGTGGTGTCGCCGATGTGCATGTACTCGGCGGACGACGGGGCGATCAACGACTGGCACCTGGTGCACCTCGGCAGCCGCGCGGTCGGTGGCGCAGGCCTCGTGATCGCGGAGATGACCGACGTCTCGCGCGACGGACGCATCACGCCCGGCTGCGCCGGCCTGTACAAGGACGAGCACGTCGCAGCGTGGCGTCGCGTGACCGACTTCGTGAAGCGCTGGACCCGCGCGAAGATCGGCGTGCAGATCGCGCACGCGGGGCGGAAGGGCTCGACGAAGCTCTTGTGGGAGGGGATCGATCGCCCGTTGGATGCGGGCAACTGGCCGCTCATCTCCGCCTCGCCGATCCGCTACCTGCCGGAAAGCCAGGTTCCGCGCGCGATGGATCGTGCCGACATGGATCGCGTGCGCGACGACTTCGTGCGCGCCGCGGCGCGCGCCGCGGAGGCGGAGTTCGACCTGCTCGAGCTGCACATGGCGCACGGGTACCTGCTCGCTTCGTTCCTTTCGCCGCTCACGAATCGGCGCAGCGACGAGTACGGAGGCTCGGTGGAGAACCGGCTGCGCTTCCCGCTCGAGGTGCACGACGCCGTGCGCGCGATCTGGCCGAGCGACAAGCCGTTGTCGGTGCGCGTGTCGGCGACCGACTGGCAGGTCGGCGGGACGACGGAAGCGGACGCGGTCGTGATTGCGCGCGCTCTCAAGGATCACGGCGCAGACGTGATCGACGTGTCGGCCGGGCAGACGACTCCGGACGCGCGGCCGGACTACGGAAGGATGTTCCAGGTCACGTTCTCGGACCTCATCCGACACGAGGCGCGCGTGCCGACGATGACCGTGGGCAACATCCAGAGCGCCGACCACGTGAACACGATCCTCGCGTCGGGGCGTGCGGACCTCTGCGTCCTCGCGCGGCCGCACCTCAAGGACCCCTACTTCACGCTGCACGCCGCGGAGGCGAGCGGCCATTTCGATCAGGCTTGGCCGGTCCAGTACGTCAGCGTCCTCCCGCGACCGCCGAGGTGAAAAAGCGAGCGGGCCCGTTCGGCTGTGCCGAACGGGCCCGCAAGCGAGGCTCGGAATCTGGGAAGGCGGAGACCCCGGGAGCCTCTCCTCAGATCAATGCAGGATGATGCGGGCCTTGCCGGGCACGGGCTCGACCGGCCAGATGTGGACCTTCGCGCCGGGGTTGCCGACCGCACCGAACCCGGAGATGTGGATCACACCTTCGCCCGAGGTCGAGATCGGCACCTTCGAGACGACGATCTCATCGGCGAGGCCCGGATCGGAGAAGTCGGTCAGGTCGAAGATGCCGCCGGTCGCGGTCGTGTACCCGAGCGTTGTCGGGCCGGCGAAGTCGGCGTTCGGATCGACGGAGAAGTTCAGCTCGGCGGTCTTCACCGCGAGGAAGTTCACGTCGACGGGGGACGACGTCGAGTTCAGCTTCAGCACGCGCGGACGCGCGAGCTTCGGATACTTGCGCGAGGTGCGAATCTTGTAGACGCCGGTCGTGCCGCCCTCGCCCTCGACGCGCAGCTTGAACGTGCCGGAGCGGTCGAGCTTGAGGGTCTTGCGCTGGAACTTGTGAACCGGGGAGAAGTGGAAGACCTTCACCACGGAGTCGGCCTCGTCGAGGATGGTGATCATCGCGTCGAGGTTGCCACCGCCGGTCGGCATGAGGCGCAGCCCGACCTTCTCGCCTTCGACGGCGTCGAAGATCACTTCGTCGTTCTCACCCGCGTTGTCGATCTGACCGCGGATGCGGTCACCCGGCCAGAAGCGCGGCTTGCCGACGGTGAGGGTGACGTCGACCTCCTTGAAATCGTCGGAGTGGACGACGTTGTAGAACTTCACCTTCGTCGTGTAGGTGCCGAGCTCGAGTCCGGTGTGATCGAACGTGAGCGTCACGTTGTTCTGGGAACCGCCGGCCGCGAAGCTCGAGATCGGATCGATGTCGAGCCACGGCACTGCGGGCGTCGCGGTGATGTTGAAGACGAGGATGCCGTCCGGAGTGCCGATGTTCTGCACACCCACGATGTCGGTGGTGAGGCCGACGGCGTTCTGATCGACGCCGACCACGATCGGGCTGTCGTCGTCGAGCTCGAGGTCGGTCTTGAGCAGCGCCATCGTCTGGCCGATGGCTTCGTTGTTCGAGGTGTCGACTTCGCCCGGCACGTTCGTGATCTTCACGACCCACGTGTAGAAGCCGACCGGGAGGTCGGGGATCAAGCAGGTGACGTACTGAACGCCGAGGATCGTGCCGTCGCAGTTGCCGACGACGATGTCGGGGCCGGGGACGAGCGGACGGAGACGAACGTCGGCCGTGAAGGGGTTGACGTTCGGGTCGTACACGCCCGACACGACCGTCGGAACGATGCTGAGGTTGATGACGTTCGACTGTCCGACGTCGCCCTGCTCCGGGCCGTTGATGTACACGCCCTTCAGGTCCGGCGGCGCGGCGACGGCGGAGGCCGTCCCGACGAAACCGAGACCTGCGAACAACGCGGAGCCGAGAAGACCGCGGATCAATCCCGCCACAGTGCTGACCCGTCGATTCGAAACCCTCATTTGCCTTCCTTTTCGCTTCACGCCTCCTCCGAGGATTCGGAGAAGGCACTTGGTCGCTGAAAAAACCTTCAACAACCTCCGCCGGGGGAACTGTATTCGGTGCCCCGCGCGATGCGCGCGGTTTCCAGCGGATTTCTGAAAACCTCGATCCGTGTCCCCACGTCAAAGACTCTCGTGAATTCACTCGGGAAGAGTGCGACGATCCTGCACAAGTCGATTTTGAAAACTGGCTTGCGGGACTTTTCCGTTGGGGACTGAGGGACGGGAAAGTGCGGATTCGGTTGCCCCGCGGACGCGCGCCGTCTTGCGAGCCTACCGCGACCCGCTCGACCAGATCTGGCTCGTCACCGCGCACCGGCTCGGATTGAGAGTGCTCCGCGACGACGACGTGTTCGCGTCGACCGACGGGCGCGGAACTCTCCGCATCGGGGCTCCGCGCTCGCTCGACGCGGACGATTGTCTCGCGCAGATGATCTTTCACGAGCTTTGTCATGCGCTGGTGGAAGGACCGGAGTCGTTCTCGAGAGCGGACTGGGGCCTCGACAATCGCACCGATCGGGATGCGCCGCGCGAGCGCGCGTGCCTTCGAGTGCAGGCCGCGCTCGCCGCGCGATACGGGCTCCGCGAGTTCCTCGCGCCGACGACCGACGCGCGCGCCGAGTACGACGCGTTGCCGGTGGACCCGCTCGCGCCGCACGAACCTGAGGACGCGGCGCTCGCGCGCGCGGCGATCGTGCGCGCCGAATCGGCGCCGTTCGCACCGCATCTGCAAGCCGCGCTCACGGCGACGGCGTCGATCGTGGGGGTCGCGCGCGGCTTTTCGGAGCGGCTGCCGGACGAACCGCTTCCGCCGCTCTACTCGTGACCGCGCGGCGCGGACTCTAGGCGTGGACGAACTCGGCCTTCGCGCGCGGGCCGCTCTTCAAGAACGTCTCGACGCCGATGCGCATGTCGCGAGTGGCGCACACCTCGCCGAAGAGCTCGGCCTCGAGCGCGAGACCTTGCAGGAGAGTCTTCTTCGCGCCCTCGAGGATCGCGCGGCAGAGCAACGCGTCGATGCGGCGGCTGCGGTGGCCGATGTCGACCGGCGGCAACTCGGCGGGGACGTTCTTCAGCGCGGTGGTCGGGAGCTTCGGGACGGTCACCGTTCCGTCGGCGATCTCGCGGGCGAGCTGGACGGCGCGCGCGACGAGGTCGCCTTCGACTTCCTCGCGAACGAGGCCGATGTCGACGGCTTCGCGGCTGGAGATCGGACGGCCGGTCCGCAAGAGATCGGCTGCGGCGGGGACACCGATGAGCCGGGGCAGCCGCTGCGTCCCGCCGGCGCCGGGGATGATGCCGAGGTTCGTCTCGGGCTGACCGGCGAGGATCTTCTGACCGGCGGCGGCAACGCGCGCCGTGCACGCCATCGCGAGCTCGAGGCCGCCGCCGAACGCGATGCCGTTCAGCGCGGCGACGATCGGCTTGCCGATCGCGGCGAACTTGTTGATCGCGTCCTGCGAGTCCGCCGCGGTCTTCTGACCCTCTTCGGAGCTGGTGATGCCCGCGAGGAAGTTGACGTCGGCGCCGGACACGAACGCCTTCTTGCCGAAGCCGGTCAAGACGACCGCGTTCACCTTCGAGTCGTTCTTCAGCTCGTGCGCGACGGTGCGCAGCTCGTCGAAGACCGACTGGTCGAGCGCGTTCAGCACCTTCGGGCGGCGGATCGTGAGGACCGCGACGCCGTCGTCGTCCTTGCGCTGGATGACACGGACGTCGAACTTCTTGCCGTTCTTGCCGAGCTTCGCGAGGCACTTCGGCACCGGGAAGCCGGGGTGGCGGTCCGCGTAGCGCCGCACGAGCGCGAGCGCCTCGGTGGTGCCGAGCTCGTTCATGAAGCGGAACGCGGGGCGCACGTCGAGCGCGAGCTCGAGCGCCATGTCGAAGTCGGCGATCGACACGAGGCCGGCATCGACGATCTCGCACACGAGGCCGAAGTACGCGCCGCGCAGCTCTTCCGTGATGAAGCGCTCGAGCTCCGCGCCGACTTCGACCACCTCGCCGCGCCTCGGCACGTCCCACGGGGTGCCGGACACGACGCGATCCTTCAGGCTGTCCGGCGTGCGGAACCACTCGTGGATCTTCTCGTTGTAGTGATCGAGCCCGATCGCGGTGATCGGATTGCCGCCCGTGAGGTTCATCGCCGTGAACGAGCCGATGCCGAGGCCGAGCGCACGCGTCGCGACGACGTCGATCTGCTTCGTCGTCGCGATGCCGGAGTCCGCGAGCTTGAGCGACGCGAGGAAGAGCCCCTCGAAGACGGGGTCGAGCGCGTAGCCGTAGCGCGACTCCACGCGGATCGGGACCTTGCCGATCGCCTCGTAGAACTTCAGCAGCCAGCCGGTGGTCGCGTCGTCCGTCTGCTTGCCGGGGACCACTTCGACGATGACGTTGCGCTCGGCGGGAAAGAAGTAGTGCACGACCGCGGTGCGGCCGCCGTGACGCACTTCCGAGAAGATCACCTCGGGCTCGAGGTGCGACGAGTTGCTCGCGAGGATCGCCGTGTCCTCGACCATCGCCTCCACCTGCTCGAAGATCTTCTGCTTCAGCGCCGGGTTCTCGGTCACCGCTTCGATGACGAGGCTTGCGCCGCGAATCGCTTCGTACTCCGTCGTGAATCGGACGTGCGCGAGCATCTCCTTCTGCTGCGCGGGGCTGAACGCGCCGGACTCGACTCCCTTCGCCACCTTCTTCTCGAGCTTCGCGCGGCCGCGATCGAGCGCTTCCGCCGAGACGTCGACCACGACGGTCTCGACCGCGTGCGGGGCGAGGACTTTCGCGAAGTAGAGGGCGATGTCCGGGCCGATCTGGCCGGAACCGATCACGGCGACCTTCGAGAGAGGTCGACCGTCGAGGGTGAAGGTCATGTCGCTCGTCGGGAAGTCGGGAAACGAAAGCCCGGCAGTATAAGACCCGACCGCGGCGTTCGCGCGGGCGCGGCACCGATCAGCGCGAATCGCCGTAAAACACTGCCAGGTCGCGCTTGAGCGCCTGATGGCACGAGTGCCGGATGTAGAGCATGTGACCGGCGTCGTAGGTCTTCATCACGACGCGGCCGCGATCCTCGGGCTCGAGTCCGAGGTGCGTCATCGTGTAGTCGGCTGCGAAATACGGGGTCGCGAGGTCGAACAGCCCGCCGGCGACGAACACCTTCAGGTGCGGGTTCTGGTTCATCGCGGAGCGAAGGTCCTGCGCGACGTTCACGTACCGGTTCTCGGCGCCGAAGCGCCACGGGTGCACGCGGCCGGTGAGGATCTCGTAGTTCAGGTCGTTCTCGTAGCCGAGCTCGGCGCGGACGTACTCGTTCCACGCGGCGGTGTAGGCGCCCTGGATGTTCGCGTAGGAGGAGTCGTACTCGTAGTTCGCGCCGGCTGCATCGGCGTCGATGCCGAGGAAGCGCGAATCGAGGCGGCCCACCGTTCGGCGGCGGTCGCGCAGCAGCTCCTTCGCGAAGCGGTCGAGCTCGACGCGCAGGTTCGAGCGCTCGAGGAACGAAGCGGACAGGCCGGTGTACCGGGACAGCTCCGCGACCACGTGCGCCTTCGCGGTCGGGTCGAGCCGGTCGCCCGCGTCGAGCGCGGAGCGGTACTCGCCGAGCGCGAACGCTTCCGCCATCTTCAGCGTGCCCGGCAGATCGGCGGCGAGCGCGGCGTCGAGCTTGCCGTGGAACGCGGCCGTCGCGCAAAAGGACGGGAGCATCAGCACGTGGGGGAGGTCGTTGCCCGGGTTCGGATCGGTCGTGCCGAAGTCGAGGATCGTCGAGATGAGGATCACGCCGTTCAGGTACATCCCGAGGCGGTCGCCGAGCGACTCGGCGAGCGCGGCGGCGCGCGTGGTGCCGTAGCTCTCGCCGGCGACGTACTTCGGCGACAGCCAGCGCCGGTTCTTCGTGGTCCACAGCCGAATGAAGTCGCCGACCGCCTGCACGTCCTCGCGCACCCCGTGGAACTGCGATGCGCTCTCTCCGGGCGCCGCGCGGCTGTATCCGGTGGTGACCGGGTCGATGAACACGAGGTCGGTGAGGTCGAGGATGGTCGAGTCGTTGTCGACGTAGCGGCCGGGCGGCGTGCCCGCGACGCCGTTCTCGTCGAGCTCGACGCGCTTCGGTCCGAACGCGCCGAGGTGGAGCCAGACCGACGACGAGCCGGGGCCGCCGTTGAAGGTGACCGTTACCGGGCGCGAGCCGGGCGCGTCGGGAGTGGGCACCGTGTACGCGACGAAGAAGATGCGCGCGCGCTCCTTGCCGTCCTCCGACCTCAGCGGGAGGGTGCCCGACGTGACGTCGTACGTGAGCGTGTGATCGCCGATCACCACGCTGCCGGTGCGATGCACCTGATCGTCCTTCGCCGGCGCCGACGCGGGCTGCGAAGCCTGCGACGCGGCCGGAGGCGCGGCCGGCGCCGAGTCACCCCCGGGACGCTCTTGCGCGCGCGCGGCCGGGACGACGAACAGCGAGAGCAGCGAGACCACCGGAACCACGAGGACGAGGTTTTTCACGAGCTTCTCCGCGAACTTCTGCGATCGAGGCGATCCGACACTCTGGGAGCCGACTCGCGCCGCGTCAATGCGGACGGGACGACGAGAGCCCGGCGATACGATGGCGCGATGAAGCGCGTCGTGCTGGTGGGGACCGAAGGGCCGGTGAACGCCGGATTGATCGCTCGCGCCGTCGCGAACTTCGGCCCGGCCGAGCTCGTGTTCACCGCGCCGGCACGCGCCGACCTGTGCGAGCACCCCGACTTCGGGAAGTTCTCGCACGGCGTCACCGTTCGCCGCCACCGGGTCGTCGCCGACCTCGCGACCGCGCTCGACGGCTGCACGGACGCGGTCGGTTTCACCGCGCGATTCCGCCAGCACCGCGAGGTCCTGCCGTTCCCCGGCCGCGTCGCCGCGCTGTGCGAGGCCGCAAACGATGCGTCGCGCCGCCTCGCGCTCGTGTTCGGCAGCGAGAGCGCCGGCCTGTCGGAGGCGGAGACGGCGCCGCTCTCCGAGCTGCTGTGGATCCCGACGACTTCCGAGCACGCGTCGCTCAATCTCGCGAACGCGGTCGGCATCGTCCTGGCGGCGCTGTTCTCGGGCGGCGGCGCGGCGCGCGTCCGGCGCGTCACGAAGAAGCGCACGCCGCTCGGGGCGGCGGCGCGCGAGTTCCTCGTCGAGCACTTGAAGGCC
>CAZOLL010000154.1:0-8951 GCA_964580365.1 uncultured Phycisphaeraceae bacterium | reverse complement strand
GCTCGAGGTAGATCTGGCCGTCGGTGATCGAGATGACGTTCGTCGGGATGTACGCCGACACGTCGCCTTCCTGCGTCTCGACGATCGGGAGCGCGGTCATCGACCCGCCGCCCTTCACGAACATCGGGTTCCTGCTCGGTGCGTCGTCGGCGACCTTCGCCGCGCGCTCGAGGAGACGGCTGTGCAGGTTGAAGATGTCGCCCGGGAACGCCTCGCGTCCGGGCGGACGGCGGAGGAGCAGCGACACCTGACGCCACGCGAGCGCGTGCTTGTAGAGATCGTCGTAGATGATGAGGACGTGCTTGCCGTTGTCGCGGAATTCCTCGCCCATCGCCGCGCCGGAGAACGGCGCGAGGTACTGCATCGACGCCTGATCGGACGCCGGCGCGCTGACGATGATCGTGTACTCCATCGCGCCGGCCTTCTCGAGCGCCTGCGCGATCGACTTCACGTTCGACATCTTCTGGCCGATGGCGACATAGATGCAGATCACGTCGCCGCCGCGCTGGTTCATGATCGCGTCGATCGCGATCGCGGTCTTGCCGGTCTGGCGGTCGCCGATGATGAGCTCGCGCTGGCCGCGGCCGATCGGGATCATCCCGTCGATCGCCTTGATGCCGGTCTGCAGCGGCTCCTTCACGGGCTGACGCTCGGCGACCGACGGAGCCGGGCTTTCGACCGGGCGCTGCTTCGTCGTCGCGAGCGGACCCTTGCCGTCGATCGGCTGGCCGAGCGCGTTCACCACGCGGCCGAGCAGCGCGTCGCCGACGGGGACCGAGATGATGCGCCCGGTCGTCTTCACCGGGTCGCCTTCCTTCACCTTCTGGTCGGAGCCGAAGAGGATGGCGCCGACGTTGTCCTGCTCGAGGTTGAGTGCCATCCCGAACACACCGTTCGGGAACTCGAGGATCTCGGACACCATGCACTCGTCGATGCCGTGCACGCGCGCGACGCCGTCACCGACCTGCAGCACGGTGCCGACGCCCTCGGCCTTCACCGACGAGCGATAGTTCGCCAGCTCGCGCTGGATGATCGACGAAACTTCCGACGGTCTCAGGTCCATCACTTCCTCCAGGGTCCTCGTCTCACTTCGCGAGCTGCGTCACCAAGTCGTCGAGACGACGGCGGACGCTGCCGTCCCACATCCGCGAACCGATGCGGATGCGCACGCCCCCGAGCAGTTCGGGAACGATCTCCTCTTCGATCTCCACCGACTTCGCGGTCACTTCCTCGAGCTTCGCCTTCAGGGACTTTCGGGTCGCGTCGTCGAGCGGACGCGCCGTCTCGATGAACGCGACGACGACGCCCTTCGCTTCGCGGTCGAGCCGCGCGAACTCCTCGGCCGCCTCGAGCACGACCTCCGGCCGGCGCCGCTCGAGGGCGAGGTGGCAGAAGTCCTGCACCAGCTGCGGCGCGCCGCCCTCGCCGGACAGTCCGGCGGCGGCGAGCAGCTTCTTCTTCACGGCGACCGGCAGGCGCGGGTTCGACAGCGCCGCGCGCAGCTCCGGCGTCTCGTCGACGAGGTCGCCGAGCGTCGACAGCGCCTTGCCCACGGCGTCGCGCTGGCCGCTCTTCTCCGCCGCGGAGAACAGCGCCTTCACGTACCGCACCGTCGCAAGTCCGACCGCCATTGGGTGCCTCACTTGACCGACGACAGAACCTGGTCAGCGAGCTTCCTGTGGTCCGCGTCGCTGACCTCGCGCTCGAGGACCTTCTCCGCGATCATCCGCGAGATCTTGACGGACTCGGCGCGGATCTCGCCGAGAGCGCGCTGCTTCTCGAGGTCGATCTCGCGCTTCGCACGCTCGCGCTCCTTGTCCGCGTCGTCGCGAGCGCGGTCGAGGATCTCCTGCGCCTGCTTCGCGGCGATCGCGCGCGACTCCTCGAGCCGCTGCGCCACCGCGCGCTCCGCGTCGGCCGCCTGCTTCTTGTTCGCCGCGAGCAGACGTTCCGCGTCCGCCTTCGCGTTCGCGGCGGCGTCGACCGCCTCGTGAATCCGCTTCTCGCGCGCGTCGAGCGCGTTCAGAATCGGGTTCCACGCGAACTTGAGGAGCAGCGCCGCCAGCACCACAAAGGTGATGACGGTCAGGAGGTAGCCGGACGGATCGAACGCGAGCGGGTTGAAGCCGCCCTCGGCGAGGACCGGAACCGGAGAAGTCCATCCGAACTGCATGGTCAACCTCGGGGAAAGACCCCGCACGCGGATCGCGCGCGGAGCGGACCGCGGGTCACGCGAACTTGAGCAGGAGGCAGAGCACGATCGCGAAGAGCATGGCGCCTTCGATCATGCCCGCCGTGATCAGCATGTTGGTGCGGATCGCGCCGGCCGCGTCCGGCTGACGCGCCGTGCCTTCGCACGCGCTCGCGCCGAGCAGGCCGATGCCGACGCCGCCGCCGATGAGCGCGAGGCCCGCGCCGATTCCTGCACCGAGAGGCATCATGTCCATGGGAACCGTCTCCTTTATTTGCCGTGAATGCGGCGTCAGTGCTCCGGGTGGAGCGACGCCTGGATGAAGAGAATCGAGAGGAACGTGAAGATGAAGGCTTGCAGGAACGCCACGAGGAGCTCCAGCACGCCGACGAAGATCAGCATCGGGAACGCGGCCACCAACGAGCCGGCGCGCAGCGCCATGCTCGAGGCCATGTAGATCATCCCGTAGAGGGAGAGGATCACGAGGTGGCCGCCGGTCATGTTCGCGAACAAACGGATGGTCAGTGCGAAGGGCTTCACGAAGAAGCCGATGACCTCGACTACGAACATCAGCGGCCACATGAAGCCCGGCACGCCGTGAGGAACGAGGCCGGTCCAGAACTTGATGACGCCGGAGCCCTTCATGCCGAGCGCCAGCATGAAGACGAGAGTCGTGGTCGCGAGGCCGGCAGTGACAGCGACCTTCGCGGTCGCGGTCCCGGCGTGCGGGATCGGCAGGAGGCCGACCAGGTTCATCGTCCAGATGAAGAAGAACTGCGTGAGGAACAGCGGCGCGAAGCGCCGGCCGTTCTCCTTCCCCATCGTGTCGAAGACCATCTGGTCGCGGACGAAGAGGACCAGTGACTCGAGGAAGTTCGCGAGCGGTCCGCGCGGGGCGTCGCCAGCGGCAAACTTCTTGCCGTAGCCGATCGCGAACAGCGCCAGGACGAACGCCGCCGCTCCCCACATGGTGAGCAGGTGGTTCGTGATGTTCCAGTCGATGCCGAGGAAGTGGAAGCTCCAGATCGTGTGCGGCTCGATGTGGCCGAACAGCGCCTTGAACTTCTCGCTCGCGGTGAGATCAGCGTCGGAGATCGTTTCCGAAGTCATCGACCCACCCACCCGTTTGCCGAAGTCCTCGAACCGGAGCCCATGCCCGGCTCGCTCGCCGAATCAGTCTCGACGTTCCCGCGCGTTCGCAGCTCGCACGAGACCCACGTCGATCACCACTTCCAACACCGCGTACTGCGCGCCGAGCCCGATCAAGAACGGGATCGCGTCCTGCCGCACCACCGCCAACACGACCGCGGCGAGCAAACCCGCCGCCACCACCCTCAGCAGGAATGCCCGGAGCACTCCGCGGAGGAACTCGACCTGCGAGTCGGGTGACTCGCGTGGACTCCCGGACATCGCCCGGAAAGCCGCCACCTGGATCACGGCGCCGACCAGCGCGCCGGCCGC
This sequence comes from uncultured Phycisphaeraceae bacterium, assembly GCA_964580365.1. Classification (GTDB taxonomy): domain Bacteria; phylum Planctomycetota; class B15-G4; order B15-G4; family JADJEK01; genus CAZBOK01. Next base: position 5,299 of record CAZOLL010000154.1, on the reverse strand, counting down.
CGCACCCACCGCCCGCGCCGGGCGATCGAACCCGTCGATCGCGCCGAACACGAGCCACGCACCGCCGATCACGAGCCCCGCGGTCGCCGACAGCCGTGCCGAGGTCGCCCGCCGATTCGTCGTCACGAGCCCCGACCGACGCCCGACGACGGACCCGGCGGCTTCAACCCTCGAAAGAGCGCCACCATGCCCGCGGTCACGCCGAGAAAGCACCCGACGATCGTGAACACCGGGAAACGCCCGAGCAGACCCGTGCTGCGATCGATCCAGAACCCGCCGCCGACGCCGATCGCGCAGGAGAGGGCGACCCGGAGACCGAGATCCACGACCCGAGTCGCCTGACCGATTGAACGGGTCGCGCGCTCATCGTCCGACTGCGAAGGCGAGCGCGGATCGTTCGGTTCGTTCGGCGAGCTGTCGGACATCGCGGCGCCCCCGGAGACCGGACGCTTCGACTCCCGTGCGTTCGCACGCTGGTGCCGGCTGGTTCCGGCCGACCTCTCGCCCGCGTCCTGCCTGCCGACGTCCGTCACTGCCGAATCAACTGTCGCGGTCGAAAGGACGGGGCAGATTATGGAGCTGCACTTTCCGGGTCAATCCGCGAACAGTGTGATCTTTTGTCGCAGGCGAGCGGTGAAAGCGGAACCGCGGACGGACTTTCGCTTACCACTCGCGGACCGCTGGAGCCCCGGATGGTCGACGTCCCCGAGGAGGTCGTGGAGCGCGCGCGAGACGGAGATCTCGACGCGGTGCGGACGATCCTCCGGATGCTCGAAGCGCCGGTGTTCCACACGGTCTTCCGCCTCGTCGGCGGGCGGTTCGCGAGCGACGTCGAGGACATCGCGCAGGAGATCTTCCTGAAGGTGTTCCGATCGATCGGCTCGTTCGACCCGCTGCGCGGCGTGAAGTTCTCGACGTGGGTGTACACGTTCGTGAAGAACCACTGCTTCGACGTGTTGAAGAAGCGGCGGCTCCCCACCGTGCTGCTCGACGACCTCGGTCGCGACACCGGCGGACGAACGGACCGCTCGCACCGGACGTTCGAGGTCGACGCGCGGTCGCGCCGGCCCGGCGACGAGGTGGTGGCGGCGGAGATCTCCGCGCGGATCGCGGAGGCGGTCGCTGAACTGTCGGAGGACCAGCGGCTGGTGTTCGTGCTGCGCGAGTATCAGGGCCTCGACTACCGCGAGATCGCGGAAGTCGCGCAGTGCTCGGAAGGCACGGTGAAGTCGCGGCTGCATCGCGCGAAGGACGCGTTGCGAAAGCGCCTGCGCCGCTACGTGATTTCGGAAGGCGCGTCCGGCGACGCGCCGCGAGGAGAGAGATGACCGATCGAATCGATTGCTCCCGGGCGCGCGCGCTCGTTCCCGCCGCCGTCGACGACGCGCTCGACGCGGCGGACGCGGCCGCGCTCGAACTGCATCTCTCCGCGTGCTCGGACTGCCGTGCGCGTCTCGAGAGCGAGCGAGAGGCCGACCGGGCGACGCGCGAGATCTACTCCGCGTTCGTCGCTCCTTCCCCGCCCGCGGGCTTCGCGGACCGCGTCGTCGACCGCCTCGTGTCCGAGCCGCTCGGCGCGGAGGACCGGTTGTGGCGCTCCCACGTCGCCCCGTCCCCTCCCCCCGGTTTCGCGGACCGCGTGATCGCCGCGCTTCGGCGCGGCCGCTGGACGACGACCCCCGGGTTCGTGCGCCTCGCCGCCGCGGCGGCGGTGCTCCTCGCGTTCGGCGCCCTCGGCGTCCGCGAGCTGCGCCGGTCCGCGCCGCGCCCGCCGGCCGAGGTCGCGACCGAGTGGATCACCGTCGACGAGCTGGTCCGCCGCTCCGGCGGCGGCGCGCGACTCGAATACGTCGTGCATCGTCAGTTCCCCGACGGCATCGGCGCGTTCGACGCGACGCCCGCCATCGCCGACCTCTCGCGGCGCGCGACCGGCAATGAGTTCCACCGCGCTCTCCGCGAGTCCCTCGCTGGGTCCTCTCGGTGATCGCGGCCGCCGCGTTCGCGCTCTTCGCGCAGCTCGTCGCCCCCGGCGGCGCCGACGCGTCCGCGCGCGCCGTCGTTCTCTCGTTCGACGACGCGTGGAATCACCGCGACGTCGGCGCACTGATGGCGCCGATCTCGAGCCGCTTCGGTTGCGACATGTACGGCGAGATCAACGTCTCCCACGTCGAGTCGACGCTGCGCAGCTTGCTCGACCATCTGCGCGGCTCGACCTGCCGCACGGAGATCGTCGAGCTCGCCGGCGACGACCCGGTGATCCGCGTGTTCGCGCGCCGGCGCATCCAGAACGACGGCCGTACCGTCGAGGAGCTGAACCACGTGCTCTACCTCCGGCGCGAGCCGGACGGTCTGAAGGTCACCGGCCTCGAGGACTTCGATCCCGTGGCGTTCGGGCGCTTGTCGCCCCCGCTCGAGAGCGGCGCCCGCCGCTACGAGAACCCGCGACTCGCCTACCGCTTCGTGGTCCCCGCCGACACGTTCGCCGTCCCGGCGCCGCCGATCGGCGCCGCGCTCGACCACGTGTTCGTGCGCGCGGCCGACCTCGGGGACGAGATCGAGCTGTTCGTGATCCAGACGGCCGAGCCGTTCGAGGTCGAGCGCGCGCTCGATCGCGACCTCGAGGCGTGGACCACACAGGTCGACCGCGGCGTCGTCGAGACTCGCGAGACCGCGTGGATCCGCGGCGCGCGGGCGGAGCGGGCGACCGCCCGCTACCTCGGCGCGAGCTGCGCGCTGATCGGCGGCGAGTCCGCGAAGAGCGCGCGGCGGATGGTGCGCACCTACGCGCAACTCGACCGGCGCTTCCTGCTCGCGATCGACCTGCGCGCGTCCGAGGAACGGTTCCCATCCGCGCGCGCCACGCTCGACGCGCTGCTCGAGTCGATCGCGTTCGACGCCGCACCCGGCGCCGACTACGGCCGCCTCGTCACGAGCCGCAACGACTGCGGCGTCGTTGCCGACGGCAAGTTCCGCTGCGCGCGCACGGGGTTCGCGCTCGACGCGCCGGAGGGGTTCTCGCTCGAGCGCGTCGCCACCAACGCTCAGTGCCACCTCGTCGCGACCGTCGGCACGCAGCGCGAGGGGGAGACCGCCATCGAGGTCCACGTCGAGGCCGAGGCGCTGATGGACCCCGCGACGACGCTCGGCGATTTCGCGATGGCGCAGGATCTCGCGCTCGAGGCGTGCGTCGGAGAGCGCGGCGGCCAGCTCACGGTGACTCCGCGCGCGGACCGCAGCGTTGGCGGCGAGCCCTCCGTCGTCGCGGAGCGGCGCGTGAAGACCCCCGACGGGACGCGCGTCGAACGCTGCGCCTACTTCGTCAAGAACGGCGTCGCCTACACGTTGCGGGTCGAGTCGACGCCGGCGCTCGCCGCCGACGCGGCGGCAGCGCTGACGCGCATCCTCGATCGAGTCCGGTTCACCGCGAACTGAGCGCGGGTGACCCGCCGCCGCCTTGTGCGGGCGGCGGCGCGGGAGGCGTCGCCGGCGCCGGCTCCGGCGCGGGAGCCGAAGGAGCCGGAGGCGGGAGCTTCGCGAGCTCGGCGCTGAGACGCTCGACCTCCGCCTTCAGCGCGGCGATGCGCGCCTCGAGCGCCGCGCGGTCTTGCGGAGTGCGCGCGGCGTCCAGTTCGGCGCCCTTCCCCTGCACGACCTTCTGCTCCTCCTGGATCTTCTGGTCGAGCCCCGCCGCTTGCGCCTGCAGCGCCGCGAGCGACTTCTCGGAGGCCGCGACCCGCGCCTTCGTGTCGTCGGTCTCGCGAGCGAGCGTCCCCTCGCGGACGCGCGCTTTCTCGATCGACGCCGCGAGCTGCTTCACGTGCGTCTCTTCCCGCCGCAACTCCTGCTCGAGGTGCGCGCGCTCCGCCTGTGCGTCGCCGGCACGCCGCGCCATCGCCTGAGTGTCGAGCGGATCGGTCTTTCCTTCGAGCGTGCAGCCGATGAGCATGCAGCCGAGCGCGCAGCCCACGGCGAGCGCGAAGCAGAAGCCGATTCGTGCGTTCACCACAGGATTCTCCTCGAGCGCGCGCGAGTATACTCGCGGCCTTTTTGCGACCTCGGAGGAACGTGCAGTGGAACGGACGCTGATCATCCTGAAGCCCGATGCGATCCAGCGCGGGCTGGTCGGCCGCATCGTGGGCCGGTTCGAGGAGAAGGGGCTGAAGATCGTCGGCTGCCGCTTCGCTCAGGTTCCGCGCGCGACGCTCGAGCAGCACTACGCGTCCCACAAGGGCAAGCCGTTCTACGAAGGCCTCGTCTCCTTCATGGCGAAGAGCCCCGTCGTGATCCTTGCGCTCGAGGGCAAGAACGCGATCACGATCTGCCGCAAGATGATGGGCGCGACATTCGGCTCGAAGGCGGAGCCCGGCACCATCCGCGGCGACTTCGGCATCTCCGACTCGTTCAACCTCATCCACGGCTCCGACTCGCCCGAGGCCGCGGCGAAGGAGCTGAAGCTCTTCTTCAAGGACGAGGACCTCGTCCGCTACGACCTCATCGGCGCGCCCTGGGTGTACGACAAGGACGAGCTCGGCTGAGAGCGCGCGAAGCGCGATCACGATGGAGCTGAACGCGGCGCTGCTCGCCTCGCTCGCGCGCGACGCGGCCGAGCACTCCCGCGGGTTCACCGTGCGGGCGGTCGTCGACACCGTCGGCGGCGGCCACCTCCTGCTGCTCGCCGCGCCCGGCGAGGAGACGATCTCGACGCGCATCCTCGTCGTCACGGAGGCCGGCCGCGCGCGGTTGCATCGCGCGCCGCCGCGCCCCGCGCCGAAGCCACGCCCTCCGCAGTCCGCGTTCGCGCGCGATGCGGACGCGCTGCTTTCCGGCGCCGTGCTCGAGCGCGCCGTCACCCGTCCCGGCGATCGCACGGTCGCCCTCGACTTCGTGAAGGATGGGGCGCGCTTCTCGCTCGTCGCGGAGCTGTTCGGCGCCGCTCCGAACGTTTTCGTGATCGACGACTCGGGAATCGTGCGCGCGCTCAAGCGCTCCCGCGCGGGCAAGCACCCCGTGTCGGTCGGCGCGACCTACATCGCTCCGGTGCCGCCCACACAGCCCAAGCCGCCGGCACCGAGTGCCGAGGACGACGGCGCGGAGGTCGATTGGACCTCGGTCGATCGCGAGTTCCGCCCCCGCGACGAGGCCGCCGCGTTCGAGCAGATGAAGCACGAGCGCCTCACCGCGCTCGATGTCGCGCGGAAGAAGCTCGTCACTCTGATCGCCTTGCTCGAGCAGGACGTCGCGGCGGGCGAGGGCGCGGGCGAGCTGTCGTCGCGCGCCGACCTGCTCGCCGCGCGCTTCT